>JANWUU010000293.1 GCA_025057735.1 Burkholderiaceae bacterium | reverse complement strand
CCGGATGTGGCGATCGTTTCGCTGCAGCTGCCGGCCAACGAGCGGCTGCAGTACCGCGCGGGGCAGTACATCGAATTCATATTGAACGACGGCCAGCGGCGCAGTTATTCGATCGCGACACCGCCGCATGCCGACGAACTGCTGACGCTGCACATCCGCCACATGCCGGGCGGCGTGTTCACCGACCGCCTGTTCGGCGCCAAGGCGCCGCCGCTGAAGGAACGCGACATTCTGCGCCTGGAGGGGCCGCTCGGCACGTTCTTCCTGCGCGAGGACGACCGGCGGCCGATCGTGCTGCTCGCCAGCGGCACCGGCTTCGCTCCGATCAAGGCGATCGCCGAATACATCTTCCACAAGCGGTTGAACCGCGACGAGCCCAACCGGCCGGCGCGGCCGGTCTGGCTCTACTGGGGCTGCCGCACGCGCGCCGATTTGTACCTGCACGAGCTGCCGCTCGCCTGGGCGCGCGAGCAGCCAAACTTCACCTATGTGCCAGTGCTGTCGGAACCGAAGCCGGAGGATGGCTGGAGCGGCCGCACCGGGTTCGTGCATCGCGCGGTGATGGAAGATATGCCGGATTTGTCCGGCGTCCAGGTCTACGCCTGCGGTGCGCCGGTGATGGTCGAGGCCGCGCGCCGGGATTTCACCACGCGATGCGGACTGCCCGAAGACCAGTTCTTTGCCGACGCCTTCACGTCGCAGGCGGATCTGGCGCGCTGAGGCGATGCTGTATCTGCCGTCGCATTTCCAGATCACCGAGCCGGCGCGGCTGCGTGCGGTGATCGACGCGCATCCATTGGCCACGCTGGTGTCCGTGGCCGACGGCGCGCCCTGTTTCACGCATTTGCCGCTGCTGGCGCGCGAGGAGGCGGGTCGACTCGTGCTGTTCGGTCACGTCGCGCGCGCCAACCCGCACGCGGCTGTGCTGTGCGACGGGACCGAGGCCGTCGCGCTGTTCCGCGGTCCCGACGCGTACGTGTCGCCGCGACTGTACACGACGCGCGCCGCGGTCCCGACCTGGAATTACATCGTCGTGCATGCCTATGGCCGCATCAGGCGCGTCGACGATGACGACGGCAAGGAGCGAATCCTCAAGGCGCTGATCGATGCGCACGACCCAGATTACCGCGCGCAGTGGGACGATTTGGACGAGGACTTTCGCGCGCGCATGAAAGGCGCGATCGTCGGGCTGACCCTTGCCGTCAGCCGCCTCGAGGGAAAGTTCAAGCTCGGCCAGAATCGGCCCGCGCAGGATCGTGCCAACGTGCGGGCCGCGCTCGACGGGGGTCACGACGGCGCGCGCGAACTGGCGGCGTGGATGCGCCGACTCGGCATCGCGTGAGCCCCCAGCGGCGTCTGCCGCTGCTCAAGCCGCCGCTTCGCCCAGATAGGCTTCGCGCACCTTCGGATCGTCGAGCAGCGCGCGCGCCTCGCCGGCAAGCGTAATCAGGCCAGAGTCCATCACGTAGGCGCGGTGCGCGGCCTCCAGCGCCAGACGGGCGTTTTGCTCCACCAGCAAAATCGGGATGCGCTGCGCCGAGATGTCGCGCACCACCTCGAAGATCTTTTCCACCATGATCGGTGCCAGTCCCATCGAGGGCTCGTCCATCAGCAGCAACTTCGGCCGGCTCATCAGCGCGCGCGCGAGCGCCAGCATCTGCTGCTCGCCGCCCGAGAGCGTGCCGGCAAGCTGCCGGGCGCGCTCTCTCAGGCGCGGGAAGGTGTGGAACATGCGCTCCAGGTCGGCGCGGATGCCGTCCGCGTCGTCGCGCGCGAACGCGCCCATCAGCAGATTTTCCGTAACCGTCATGCGCGCGAACACGCCGCGGCCCTCCGGCACCATCGCCAGGCCCATCTGCAGCAGGCGGTAAGGGGGCGCTCCCGTGACCTCCTGCCCCAGATACTCGATGCGGCCCTGGCACGGCACCAGGCCGGTGAGCGCGCGCAGGGTGGAGGTCTTGCCCGCGCCATTGGCGCCGATCAGCGTGACCAGCTCGCCGGCGCGGATCTCGAAGTCCACCCCTTTGACCGCCTGGATGCCACCATAGGCGACCTTCAGGCCGGTGACCTTCAGCACGGCCTCGCTCATCGCGCCGCCTCCTGCGCCACCGGGCGATGCGATCCGCCCAGATAGGCCTCGATCACCGCCGGATTGCGCTGTACCTCGGCCGGCGTGCCCTCGGCGATCATCTTGCCGTAATCGAGCACGGTCACGCGGTCGCACAGCCCCATCACCAGTTTCACGTCGTGCTCGATCAGCAGGATCGTGATGCCGTCGCGGCGGATGTTCTCCAGCAGCCCGCGCAGCGCGAGCTTTTCCGTCGCGTTCATGCCAGCGGCCGGCTCATCGAGCGCCAGCAGCTTGGGATCGGTGGCAAGCGCACGCGCGATCTCCAGGCGGCGCTGGTCGCCGTAAGCCAGGGTGCGCGCCTGAAAGTCCGCATAGCGCGCGATGCCGACATAGTCGAGCAACTCCAGCGCGCGCTGGCGGATGGCCGCCTCCTCCCACCGCTGGAAGCGGGTGCGCAGCACCGCGTCCAGCGCAGTGGCGCGCGTGCGCACGTGACGGCCGACCATCACGTTTTCCAGCGCCGTCATGTCCGGGAACAGGCGGATGTTCTGGAAGGTGCGCGCGATGCCGGCCGCCGCGACCTTGTGCGGTTCGCTCGGCTCGTAAGGCTTGCCGTCCAGCTCGAAGCTGCCGGAATCCGCCGTATACAGGCCGGTGATGACGTTGAAAAACGTGGTCTTGCCGGCGCCATTCGGACCGATCAGCCCGTAGATCTCGCCGCGGCGGATCGTGACACCGACGTCCGCCAGGGCCTGTAGTCCCCCGAAACGCTTGTGGACGCCGCGCACGCGCAGGATGACGTCTTCGGTCACGGTCGTCTCCTAGGCGGCCCGCCCGACGGGGCGGATGCCGTGTTCGGGCGCTGGCCACAGTCCTTTCGGGCGGTACAGCATGATCAGCACCATCGCCAGCCCGTACAGCAGCATGCGCAGGACCTCGGCGTCGATCAGCACCTTGCCGAACAACTGCTGCTGTACCGGCACCACCGTGTGGCGCAGGAACTCGGGAAACACCGCCAGCAGCACGGCGCCGAGCACCACGCCCGGGATGTGGCCGATGCCGCCCAGCACCACCATCGCCAGCACGATGATCGACTCCATCAGCGAGAACGACTCCGGCGACACGAAGCCCTGGAAGGCGGCGAACATGGCGCCGGCCACTCCGCCGAAGGTGGCCCCCAGTGCAAAGGCGAGCAGCTTGACGTTGCGCACGTTGATGCCCATCGCCTTGGCGGCGATATCGTCCTCGCGGATCGCCATCCAGGCGCGACCGAGACGCGAGTCTTGCAGGCGCGCGCAGACGATCAGGGTGACGATCGCCAGCAGCAGGAACAGGTAGTAGTACAGGTAGACGGACGGCAGTTCGAAGCCGAAGATCGACAGCGGACGGCCGAAGTTGATGCCGAAGACACGTACCGGGTCGATCAGCGTGATGCCCTGCGGGCCATTGGTGAAATTCAGCGGCGCGTTCAGGTTGTTGAGAAAGATGCGGATGATCTCGCCGAAGCCGAGTGTGACGATCGCCAGATAGTCGCCGCGCAGCTTCAGCACCGGTGCGCCGAGCAGAATGCCGAACAGCGCGGCGAGCGCCGCGCCCAGCGGAATCACCATCCAGATTGAGCTGTGCAGGCCGTCGGGGAAGGCGGCCGCCACCGCCGGGAAGTTGTTGAACAGATGCGGCGAGGCGAGCAGCGCGTACATGTAGGCGCCGACCGCATAGAAGGCGATGTAGCCCAGATCCAGCAGGCCGGCGAAGCCGACCACCACGTTCAGTCCCTGCGCCAGCATCACGTACAGCAGCGCGAAGGCGAGCGCCCGTACCCAGGCGTTGCCGAACTGGCCGACGATGAACGGCAGGGCCAGTGCCAATGCGACCAGCGCCCAGGTGGCGGCGGCCGCCGCCTTCGGGTGGTGGCGCCATTGCGGGAAAAAGAGGCTCATGGCGGTGCCTCCCGCTAGGCGCGTTCGGCGACGCGCTCGCCCAGCAGGCCGCTGGGCCGCAGGATCAGCACGCCGCACAGCACGATGAAGGCAAACACGTCCTGGTAGTGCGAGCCGAACACGCCGCCCGTCAATTGCCCGATGTAGCCGGCGCCGAGCGCCTCGATGAGCCCGAGCAGCACGCCGCCGACCATCGCGCCCGGAATGTTGCCGATGCCGCCTAGTACCGCGGCCGTGAACGCCTTCAGCCCCGGCAGGAAGCCCATGTAAAAGTGCGCCACCGAGTACGTGGCGGCGAACATCACGCCGGCCACCGCCGCCAGGGCCGCCCCGATCGCGAAGGTCACCGCGATGACGTAGTTCGGATTGACGCCCATGAGGCCTGCGACACGTGGGTTTTCCGCGGTCGCCCGCATCGCACGCCCCAGCCGCGTGCTGTTAACGAGCACCATCAGCCCGACCATGATCGCCGCCGACAGCACGATCACCAGCAGCTTGGTGACTGTGATCGTCGCCCCCAGCACGTGGATCGGCTCGTTGGGCAGCAGCTGCGGGAAGGTGAGGTAGTTGCGGCCCCAGATGATCATCGCCAGGGTTTGCAGCACGATCGAAACCCCGATCGCGGTGATCAGGGGCGCAAGGCGCGGCGCATGGCGCAGCGGCCGGTACGCCACCCGCTCGATGATCAGGCTCGTGATCACGCAGGTCGGGATGGCAGTGGCCATGCCGGCGACCAGCAGCAGCCAGCCGGGCAAGTCCGGATACAGCTTCTGCAGGAAAAGAATCGTCGACAACGCGGTCAGGGCCCCGATCATCAGCACGTCGCCGTGCGCGAAGTTGATCAAATTCAGGATCCCGTAGACCATCGTGTAGCCGAGCGCGACCAGCGAATAGAGGCTGCCGAGCACCAGGCCGTTGAGAACCTGCTGGATGAAGGTCTCCATCGCCGTCTCCCCTACGGTGGGCGTTGTGGCGGGCCGCAGCGCATCCTAGCAAGCGGGGGCCCTCGTAAAAAAAGACGGCACCCGCAGGTGCCGTCTTTGCAGCGTTGGCCGCGTCAGCGCGAGGTGGAGATGTACTCCAGTTTGCCGTCCTTCACGCGGAAAATCGAGATGGCCCCGTTTTTGATGTCGCCTTTTTCGTCGAACTGGATCGTGCCGGTGATGCCGTTGTAGTTGGTGGCCGGCATGGCGGCGGTGATGGCGGCACGGTCGGCGCTGCCGGCGCGCTTGATGGCGTCCGCGATCACGTACACCGCGTCATAGCTGTACGGCGAATACACCTGCACGTCGGTGCCGAACTTGGCCTTGTACTTCTGCTTGAACTCCTCACCCTTGGCGAGCTTCTCCACCGCCTCGCCCGCCATCGAGCAGGTGAGGATGCCCGCGGCGTCCCCGGCCAGCTTGATGAATTCGGGCGAGCACACCCCATCGCCGGCCAGCAGCTGCGCCTTGATGCCGAGCTGCTTCATCTGCTTGGCCATCGGGCCCGCGGTGGCGTCCATGCCGCCGTACATGACCACGTCCGGCTTGGCGGCGCGGATCTTGGTCAAAATGGCGTTGAAATCGGTCGTCTTGTCGGTGGCGAACTCGCGCGCGACGACCTTCAGGCCTTTCTCCTTCGCCACTTTCTCGACCACGTCGGCCAGACCCTGCCCATAGGCGGTGCGGTCGTCGACGATCGCGATCGTCTTCGCCTTCATCTCGGTGGCCGCGTAGTTGGCGAGCACCGCGCCCTGCTGGTTGTCGTTGGCCACCACGCGGAAGGTCGTCTTGAAGCCCTGCTCCGTGAGCTTTGGATTGGTGGCCGACGGCGAAATTTGCGTCACGTTGGCGTCGGCGTAGATCTTGGAAGCTGGAATGGAGGTGCCCGAGTTCAGATGTCCGACCACCGCCACCACGCCGGCGTCCACCAGCTTCTGCGCCACCAGCGTGCCCTCTTTCGGGTCGGCCTTGTCGTCTTCCGCCACCAGCTCCAGCTTGATGACCTTGTCGCCCACTTTGATGCCGCCGGCGGCATTGATTTCGTCCACCGCCATGCGTGCACCGTTCTCGTTGTCCTTGCCCAGGTGAGCGATCGGACCCGTCAGCGGAGCGACGTGACCGATCTTGACCACCTGCTCCGCCGGCGCGGCGGGCGCCGCCTTCGCGGCCTCCTTCTTGGCTGGCTCCTCTTTCTTGCCGCAGGCGGCAAGCGCCACTGCGGCGGCGATCGCCAGCGGGGCGAATCTGACCATGGCATTCATGCGGTTTTCTCCTTTTCTCCGTCAGTCGATGCGGTTGAACTGCACCACCGAATGTCGATTCCGGTCCGAGCGTGTTGCGACGGCGCGCCCGCTCCGAAAGCGCCGCATTGTAGTACCAGGTTCAGGGGTGTCCCCCGAGCGGCGACCCCCGGGTTTGCGCCAGATCGCCAGCCCCGATACCGCATTTGGGCGGGCCGAAAAGACACGGGGCGCCGCCGGCGCCCCGTGCGTTGGCGGCGACAGGCGCCGCGCGATTCACTTGATCGTCAGAACCCACTTCGCGAGCGTCTGCGCCTCGGCCTCGCTCACCTGCGGATTGGCGGGCATCGGCACTTGCCCCCAGACGCCCACACCCCCCTCGCGGATTTTCTTCGCCAGTTTGGCCACGGCATCCTTGTCGTTGGCGTACTTGGCGGCGATGTCCTTGTAGGACGGGCCGACCATTTTCTTGTCGTTGGCATGGCACGCCATGCAGTTCTTGGCCTTGGCCAGGTCGGCATTGGCGAACGCGGCGCCGGAGGCGAGCGTCAGGCCGGCCGCGGCGACAAAAAGGGCTTTTTTCATCGGAGCGCTCCGTTGGCGGGTGGCTGAAGATTGCAGCGATTCTAACGTCGCACCCCGTCGGCCGTTGACTGCCGGCGCGGTCACCGCGGCGGCCGTATAGTGAGGTTGTCCGGAGGGTGGAGGCGTTCGGCGATGTGGCTCCTGTGGCTCGGCGTGGCGTTGCTGGTGCTGAAACTGTTGGGCGTTGGGCCATTTGCCGACATGTCTTGGTGGTGGGTGGCGCTGGCGCTGGTGGCGGCCTTCGTCTGGTTCGAGGTGTTCGAGAAACGCCTCGGCCTGGACAAGAAAAAGGCGTTCGACGAACTCGAACGCGCCAAGCAGGAGCGCATCAAGCGGGCGCTGGAGCAGGCGCGGCGCCCGCGCCGTTGACCGTCAGTCGAACAGGCGGTCGTCGGTCAGCGCGCCTTGGCTGGCGCTGCCGACCAGTTTGGCGAATTTGGCGAGCACGCCCCGCGTGTAGCGCGGGGCCGGTTGCTTCCACGCGGCGCGCCGTCTGGCGAGCTCTTCATCGGGCACGTTGAGCTGCAGCAGCAGGCGGTGGGCGTCGATGGTGATGGAATCCCCTTCCTGTACCAGCGCCAGGGTGCCGCCCACGTACGCCTCGGGGGCGACATGGCCGACCACCATGCCCCAGGTGCCGCCGGAAAACCGGCCATCGGTGATGAGCCCAACGGATTCGCCCAGCCCCTTGCCGATGATGGCCGACGTGGGGCTAAGCATCTCGCGCATGCCCGGCCCCCCTTTGGGTCCCTCGTAGCGGATCACCACCACGTCGCCCGGCCGGATGCGGTCGGCGAGGATGGCCTCCATCGCCGCTTCCTCCGAGTCGAACACGCGCGCCGGTCCGGTGATGGCCGGGTTTTTCAGCCCGGTGATCTTCGCCACCGCGCCCTCGGGCGCCAGGTTGCCCTTCAGGATCGCCAGGTGCCCGTGTGGGTAAAGCGGCCGCTCGATCGGATGAATGACGTCCTGGTCGGCGCGCGGCTGCGCGGGGACGTCGGCGAGTTCCTGCGCGAGCGTGCGGCCGGTGATGGTCAGGCAGTCGCCATGCAGCAGGCCGTTTGCTAGCAGGATTTTCAGCACCTGCGGAATGCCGCCGGCACGGTGCAGGTCGGTGGCGACGTAGCGGCCCGAGGGCTTCAGGTCGCACAGCACCGGCACGCGCCGCCGCACGCGCTCGAAGTCGTCGATGGTCCATGGCACGCCGGCGGCGTGCGCGATGGCCAAGTAATGCAGCACGGCGTTGGTGGAGCCACCGACCGCCATGATCAGACTGACCGCGTTCTCGATCGCCTCGCGCGTGATGATGTCGCGCGGCTTGATACCCTTCTTGATCGCCTCCACCAGCACGCGCGCCGCCTGCACGGTGGACTCCACCTTCTCCGCATCCGGGTTGGCCTGCGTGGACGAATACAGCAGGCTCATGCCGAGCGCCTCGAACGAGGAACTCATCGTGTTCGCGGTGTACATGCCGCCGCAGGAGCCCGAGCCGGGAATGCAACGCCGTTCGATCTCCTTGAAGTCTTCCTCCGACATGCGGCCGGCCGTGAATTCGCCTACCGCCTCGAAGGCCGACACGATCGTGAGGTCCTTGCCCTTGTATTGGCCCGGCTTCACCGTGCCGCCGTAGACGTAAATGGACGGCACGTTGCAGCGCGCGATCGCCATCATGCCGCCCGGCATGTTCTTGTCGCAGCCGCCGATGACGAGCAGACCGTCCATCCATTGTGCGTTCACGCAGGTCTCGATGCCGTCGGCGATGACCTCGCGGCTGACCAGCGAATACTTCATCCCCTCGGTGCCCATCGCGATGCCGTCCGAGACGGTCGGCACGCCGAACACCTGCGTATTCGCGCCGCAGCGGCGGATTTCCTCCATCGCCGCGTCGGCCAGCCGCTGCAGGCCGGCATTGCAGGGCGTGATCGTGGAATGGCCGTTGGCGACCCCGACCATCGGCTTGTCGAAGTCTTCGTCCCGATAGCCCATCGCGTAATACATCGCGCGATTGGCCGAGCGCGCCACGCCCTGCGTGACGTGTCTGCTGCGTTCGTTGTATGGCATCGGCGTCGGATATGCGGCGGATCGGAAATCTGGGGCGCCGCGCCGAGGCGCGTCGCCTAGAATGCGCGCGATTCTAGAACCGATCCAATCCGCGTCGCCGGCCGATCCCGCGTGACCGGTGCCTGCCGCGGCTGCGCGACGTCCACCGATGCTCGTCCATCCCCAGTTCGATCCGGTCGCCTTCTCGCTCGGCCCGCTGGCCGTGCGCTGGTACGGGCTGATGTATCTGGTCGGCTTCGCCGGCTTCCTGCTGCTCGGCCGCTGGCGGGCGCGCGAGACGTGGCGCGGCATGACCCGGCAGGACGTCGACGACCTGCTGTTCTATGGCGTGCTGGGCGTGATCATCGGCGGCCGGCTCGGCTATGTGTTGTTCTACAAGCCGGCGTATTACCTGCAGCATCCGCTGGAGGCGTTGATGATCTGGAAGGGCGGCATGGCCTCCCACGGCGGCATCATCGGCGTGTTGATCGTGCTCGCCTGGTTCGCGCGCAGCCGCGGCAAGTCCTTCCTGCAGGTGGCCGATTTTGTCGCCCCGCTGATCCCGCAGGGGCTGGCGTTCGGCCGCCTCGGCAATTTCATCAATGGCGAGCTGTGGGGTCGTCCGGCCGACCCGAACGTCTGGCCGTGGGCGATGGTGTTCCCGCAGGCCGGCGATGCCGTTCCGCGTCACCCGTCGCAGCTGTACCAGGCGGCCCTGGAGGGCGTGCTGTTGTTCGTCGCGCTCTGGTGGTATTCGCGGCGCCCCCGTGCGCCCGGTAAGGTTGGCGCCGCGTTCCTACTCGGTTACGGCGTGCTGCGCTTCGTGGCCGAGTTCGCACGCGAACCGGACGCGTTCCTCGGCCTGCTGGCGCTGCGCCTGTCGCTCGGCCAGTGGCTGTCGCTGCCGATGATCGCCGCCGGTGCGGTGCTGTTCGTTTACTTCGGGCGCCGGCCGCCGGCGTCCGCGTCCAAAACGTTCTGACGGTTGAAGGAGAACGAGGCATGAAAAGACGTATGTTGTGCGCGCTGGGCGCGCTCGGTGCGTTGGCGGCGCTCGGCGGGGCGCCGGCGTTCGCGCAGGGATGGCCGGCGAAGCCGATCACCCTGATCGTTCCGTTTCCGCCCGGCGGCGGCACCGACGCCTTCGCGCGGCCGTTGGCGGCACAACTGACCAAACAGCTCGGCCGCCAGGTCATCATCGAGAACCGCGGCGGCGCCGGCGGCACGGTCGGCGCGTCGGTGGCGGCGAAAGCGGCGCCGGACGGCTACACGTTCTTTATCGGCGCCGTGCACCACGCGATCGCGCCGAGCTTCTATCCGAAGCTCGATTACGACATCGAGAAGGACCTGGTGCCGATGACCACGATCGCGCATCCGCCGCAGGTCATCGTGGTCAATCCCAGCCGCGTGCAGGCGAACGACCTGAAGTCGCTGCTGGAGTTCCTGCGCAAGAACCCGGGCCGGCTCAACTACGCGTCGGCCGGCAATGGCACGTCGCACCATCTGGCCGGTGAGCTGTTCAAGCAGCTCTCCAAGACGTTCATCGTGCACATTCCGTACCGCGGCGCGGGGCCGGCGCTGCAAGACCTAATCGCCGGCAACGTCGACATGATGTTCGACGGTCTGGGCTCGTCGTCGCAGCACATCCGCGCCGGGCGCATCAAGGCACTGGCGGTGGCGGCGCCGAAGCGGGTGCCGGCGTTCCCGGACCTGCCGACGGCGGCGGAAGCTGGCCTGCCCGGCTACGAGGTGGGCACCTGGTACGGCATCTGGGCGGTGAAGGGCACGCCGAAGGAAATCGTCGACCGCATGTACGAGGAGGTCGTCAAGGCGCTGAACTCGCCGGAGCTGCGCGAGATCTGGACCAACAACGGCTCCGAAACCGCGATCATGAAGCCGGAGGAGTTCGCGCGCTTCCTGAACAGCGAGATCAAGCGCTGGGCCCAGGTGACGAAGATCTCCGGCGCCAAGCTGGACTGACGGCGGTGACCGTACGCCTCGACCGTGACGGCGCGGTCGCGCGGGTGACGCTCGATGCACCGGCGAAACGCAACGCCATCTCGGTGGCGATGTGGCGCGAGCTGCGACGCATCTTCCTGCAACTGGCGCAGGATGCGCAGGTGCGCTGCATCGTGGTCCGTGGCGCCGGCGGCGACTTCGCCGCCGGCGCCGACATCGCGGAATTTCCGGCCGTGCGGCACGACGTGGACAGCGGCCGCCGCTTTCACCTGGAGATCCTCGGGCCCGCGATCGAGGCGGTTCGCAGCGCCCCGCAGCCGACGGTCGCGGCCATCGAGGGCTACTGCATCGGCGGTGGATTGGAGATCGCGCTGGCCTGCGACCTGCGCATCGCCACCGCCGACGCCCGTCTCGGGGCACCGGTGGCCCGGGTCGGCTTTCCGTTCGCCCTGCCGGAGCTCAAGCCGTTGCTCGCGCTGGTCGGGCCGGGGGTGGCGGCCGAGCTACTGATCGCCGGCCGGCTGCTGAGCGGCGCCGAGGCGCAGGCCAAGGGCCTGGTGCAGCTGGCGCCGCCGCGGCAGGATTGGGCGGCCTTCCTCGAAAGGATCGTGCAGGACGTCGTGCAGGCCTCGCCGGTGGCGCTGCGCCAGAACAAGGCCCAGATCCGGCTGTTGCTCGAGCAAGGGGGGGCCTACTCGCAGGCGCAGCTCGATGCCAGCTTCGGCTTCTTCGCCAGCGAGGATTATCGGGAGGGAATCGCGGCCTTCCTGGAAAAGCGCAGGCCGCATTTTTCCGGTCGCTGACGGGACATGACGAACGAAAATCTGTACGCGCTGCTGGAAGCGCACTTTCCGCGCGATGCCGCGGCCCCGTGCCTGCGCACGGGCGAGGGACTGGTTTATTCGTGGCGGGATCTGCAGTACGGCTCGGCGCGCATCGCCGGGTGGCTGCGCAGCCTGGGGTTGGCGCCGGATGCCGACGGTGCGCCGCCGCGGGTGGCGGTGCAGGTGGAAAAATCGCCCGAGGCGCTGATGCTGTATCTCGCCACGCTGCGCGCAGGGCTGGTCTTCGTGCCCTTGAACACGGCCTATCAGCGCGCCGAGCTCGCGTATTTCCTGCGGGATGCGGCGCCGGCGGTGTTCGTCTGCACGCCGGAACGCGAGGACGAGCTGCGGCCGCTGGCGCAGGCCGCCGGCGTGCGGCACCTGGTCACGCTGGGCGAGGCGCGCGACGGCAGCCTGCTCGCCGCGGCCGCGCCCTTTCCGGACCACATCGCGACCGCGCCGCGCGCCGGACGCGATCTGGCGGCGATCCTGTACACCTCGGGCACGACGGGACGCTCCAAGGGCGCGATACTGTCGCACGGCAACTTGGCGGCCAACGCCCTCGTGTTGGATGAATTCTGGGGGTTCAAGGAAGAGCGCGAGGCAGGCGGCCACGACGTGCTGCTGCATGCGCTGCCGCTGTTTCACGTGCACGGGCTGTTCGTCGCCTCGCACGCGGCGCTGCTGGCCGGCGCGCAGATGATCTTTCTGCGCAAGTTCGATGTGCGCGAAGTCATCAAGTGGCTGCCGCAGGCCACCGTCTTCATGGGCGTGCCGACCTACTACACGCGCTTGCTGGCGGAGCCGGGGTTCGACCGCCATGTCTGCCGCAACATGCGGCTTTTCATTTCCGGTTCGGCGCCGCTGCTCGCCGAGACGCACAAGGCCTTTTATCGCCGCACCGGTCACGTGATCCTGGAGCGCTACGGCATGTCGGAGACGGTGATGCTGGTGTCCAACCCGTACTTCGGCATCGCGGCGCGCGATCGCATCGCCGGCACCGTCGGCGTGCCGCTGCCGGGCGTGTCCGTGCGGGTGGTCAAGGAAGACGGCACGCCCTGCGCGGTGGGCGAGATCGGTCAGGTCGAGGTCAAGGGCCCGAGCGTCTTCTCCGGCTACTGGCGGATGCCGGAAAGGACGGCCGAGGAATTCACCCCGGACGGGTATTTCAAGACCGGCGACGTCGGGCATTTCGGCGGCCCGGGCCGGCCCGATCATTACCTCACGCTGGTCGGGCGCGCCAAGGACCTGATCATCTCCGGCGGCTACAACGTCTATCCGAAGGAGATCGAGGGCTACATCGACGAGATGGAGGGTGTGGCCGAGTCCGCCGTCATCGGGCTGCCGCATCCGGACTTCGGCGAGGCGGTCGCCGCTGTGGTGGCGCGCAAGCCCGGTGCGGCGCCGCAAGAAGCGCAGATCATCGCCCGGCTGAAACAGACGATCGCCAATTACAAAGTGCCCAAGCGCGTGTTCGTCGTCGATGAACTGCCGCGCAACGCGATGGGCAAGGTGCAGAAGAACGTGCTGCGCGAGCGGTACGCCAAGACCTTCGCGGCCTAATCGGCCTGCGCCTCTTCCTCCATCGGCGCGCCGCCCAGACGCGGGTTCGACAGCGGGCTGCAGCGGCGCGACGGCAGCTCCAGGGCGGCTGCGCGGGCCAGGATCGAGCGCGCCGTGTCCGGATGCATCAGCGCGAAGGGCGAGGTCAGCG
>JANWUU010000221.1 GCA_025057735.1 Burkholderiaceae bacterium | reverse complement strand
CTACGGCGGCGTGCGCGACTTCGTGCTGGGAGCCAAGCTGATCGACGGCCGCGGCAACCTGCTGTCCTTCGGCGGCACGGTGATGAAGAACGTCGCCGGCTACGACGTGGCGCGGGCGCTGGCGGGTTCGCTCGGCATCCTAGGGCTGATCGTCGAAGTGTCGATCAAGGTGCTGCCGAAGCCGGCGCGAGAAAGCACACTCGCCTTCGCTCTCTCTGAAGAGCAGGCCCTCGCGCGCTGCAACGAATGGGGCGGGCAGCCGCTGCCGGTGTCCGCCACCGCCTGGTGCGACGGCGTGCTGCACGTGCGGCTATCCGGCAGCGCCGCGGCGGTGCATGCGGCGCGGGCACGGCTAGGCGGCGAGGTCATCGAGGACGCGCAGGCAGCGGCGTTCTGGCGCGGCATCCGCGAACAGACGCACCCATTTTTTGCGGTCAACGCGCCGCTGTGGCGCATTTCCCTGCCGTCCACCGCCGAGCCACTGATGCTGGACGGCGCGCAACTGATCGAATGGGGCGGCGCGCTGCGCTGGCTGCGCTCAACCCTGCCGGCCTCCCAGATCCGAGCACGTGCGCAGGCGCTCGGCGGACACGCCACGCTGTTTCGCGGCGGCGATCGTGCGCTGGGTGTGTTCACGCCGCTCGCGCCCCCGCTGGCGGCGATCCACCGCCGGCTGAAGGCGGCATTTGATCCGGCGAACATCTTCAATCCCGGCCGCCTGTATCCGGAGCTCTGACGGTGCAGACGGAACTCGCCGCCCGCTACCGCGACACCCCCGAGGGCCGGCAGGCCGAGGCCATCCTGCGCAAGTGTGTGCACTGCGGCTTCTGCAACGCCACCTGCCCGACCTACCAGTTGCTCGGCGACGAACTGGACGGCCCGCGCGGGCGCATCTACCTGATCAAGCAGGTGCTGGAGGGCAAGCCCGCGACTGAGGCCACGCAACGGCATCTGGACCGGTGTCTGACCTGCCGCAGCTGCGAGACCACCTGTCCGTCGGGCGTGCCGTACGGCCGGCTGCTGGACATCGGCCGGCACGAAGTCGAAAGGCAGGTTAGCCGGCCCCTGACCGCCCGGCTGCTGCGCACGGCACTGAAGGAAGGCTTGACGAGTCCGCTGTTCGCGCCGGCGCTCGCGCTTGGCCGTCTTGTGCGGCCGCTGCTGCCCGCAACGTTGCGCGCCAAGGTGCCGCCACAACAGGATGCCGGCGCGTGGCCGGCGCGGGCGCACGCGCGCAAGATGCTGCTGCTTGCCGGCTGCGTGCAGCCAGCGATGCTGCCCAATATCGATGCCGCCACCGCGCGCGTGTTCGATGCGCTCGGCATTCAACTCGTGCGCGCCGATGGCGCCCGCTGTTGCGGGGCGATCCGCTACCACCTGAACGACCCCGACGGCGGGCTGGCCGATGCGCGCGCCAACATCGACGCCTGGTGGCCGCATATCGAAGCGGGGGCCGAGGCCATCGTGATCAACGCCAGCGGCTGCGGCGCGATGGTCAAGGAGTACGGCGATTTGCTGCGGGACGATCCGGCGTATGCGGACAAAGCGCAGCGCGTGGCCGCCCTGGCTCGCGACCCCGTGGAGCTGCTGGCGCCGCACGCCGAGCAGCTGCGCATGCAGCGGCGCGGCGGGCCGGCGCGCGTGGTCTTTCATCCGCCCTGCACGCTGCAGCACGCGCAGCGCATCCGCGGAGCGGTGGAGGCGCTGCTGGCGGCGCTGGGCGCCGAGGTTCTGCCCTTCGCGGAGAGCCATCTGTGCTGCGGCTCCGCCGGCACCTACTCGGTGCTGCAGCCGGAGCTGGCCACGCGGCTGCGCGACCGCAAGCTCGCGCAC
>JANWUU010000199.1 GCA_025057735.1 Burkholderiaceae bacterium | reverse complement strand
TGCCGAGCCGGTGGCGGAGTTCGTGCTGCGCTATACCGCGAGCGTCGGCTTCGACCGGCGACTGGCGCTGGCCGACATCGAGGGCTCGCTCGCGCACGCGGCGATGCTGGCAAAAATCGGCGTCCTGTCGGCACAGGACCTAGCGGACATCGAGCGCGGTTTGGCGCAGATCCGCGGCGAGATCGAGCGCGGCGAATTCCGCTGGTCGCTGGCGCTGGAGGACGTACATTTGAACATCGAGCGCCGGTTGACCGAACTGGTCGGCGACGCCGGCAAGCGTCTGCACACCGGTCGCTCCCGCAACGACCAGGTCGCCACCGACCTGCGGCTGTACCTGCGCGGCGAGATCGACCGTGTGCGGCAGGCACTGACGGGGCTGCAGACGGCGCTGGTGGAGCTCGCCGCGCGCCATGCCGCCACCGTCATGCCCGGCTTCACGCATCTGCAGGTGGCGCAGCCAGTCACCTTCGGCCACCATCTGCTGGCGTACGCGGAGATGTTCGAGCGCGACGATGAGCGGCTGCGCGATGCGCGCCGGCGCGTCAACCGCCTGCCGCTGGGAGCGGCGGCACTGGCCGGCACCAGCTATCCGATCGACCGCGACTTCGTCGCGCAGCGGCTCGGCTTCGAGGGGCTGTGCGAGAACTCGCTCGACGCGGTCAGCGATCGCGACTTCGCGATCGAATTCGTCGCCGCCTGCGCGCTGATCATGGTGCACGTCTCGCGGCTGGCCGAGGAACTGGTGCTGTGGATGAGCCCGCGCTTCGGCTTCGTGCGGCTGCCGGACCGCTTCACCACGGGCTCCTCGATCATGCCGCAGAAGAAGAACCCGGACGTGCCGGAGCTGGCGCGCGGCAAGAGCGGCCGTGTGATCGGCCATCTGGTCGCGCTGCTGACGCTGATGAAAGGGCAGCCGCTGGCTTACAACAAGGACAACCAGGAGGACAAGGAGCCGGTGTTCGACACCCTGGACACGGTGCTCGACACCCTGCGCGCGTTCGCCGAGATGGTGCCTGGCATCGAGGTCGATGCGGTGGCGATGCGGCGCGCCGCCGCCGAGGGCCACCCCACCGCCACCGATCTGGCGGACTATTTGGTGAAAAAGGGCGTGCCGTTCCGGGACGCCCACGAGGCCGCCGCCCGCGCGGTGCGGTGCGCGGCCGAGCGCGGCTGCGACCTCGCCGACCTGCCGCTTGCCGAGCTGCGCGCCTTCTCGACGGCGATCGACGCCGATGTGTTCGACGTGCTGACGCTGGAGGGCGCGGTGGCGGCGCGGGCGCACGCGGGCGGCACGGCGCCGGCGCGCGTGGCCGAGCAGATCGCGCGCTGGCGCGCGCGGTTGGCGGCGCGCTGAGGAAACTCCGCAGGCGGCCGGCCAGCCAGCTCGACTAACATGGCAAGGCAAAAGACCGAACCGGGGGAAACGACGATGGACTGGCTGCTGCGCGTGGCGCGCGTGATCGATTGGGTCAACGACAAGGTCGGGCGCGCGATCATCTGGCTGGTACTGGCCGCGGTGCTGATCAGCGCCGGCAACGCCGTGATGCGCAAGACGTTCAGCCTCAGCAGCAACGCCTGGCTGGAGCTGCAGTGGTACCTGTTCTCCGCCGTCTTCCTGCTGGGGGCCGGCTACGCGTTCTTGCGCAATGCCCACGTGCGCATCGACTTCATCTCCGCCCGCCTCAGCGCACGGACGCGGTCGTGGATCGACATCGTCGGCATCGTCGTCTTTCTGATGCCGCTGTGCGTGATGCTGATCGACATGTCCTGGCCGCTGTTCGTGCGCGCCTGGCAAAGCGGCGAGATGTCGCAGAACGCCGGCGGCCTGATCCGCTGGCCCGTCTATCTGCTCATTCCCGTGGGAATGACGCTGTTGCTGGCGCAGGCCGTCTCCGAGCTGATCAAACGCATCGCTTTCCTGCGCGGGCTGATCCCGGACCCGATTCCGCTGGGCGCCTCGCACGGGCCGCAGGCGGCCGTGGCCACCGGCCAGGAGTGAGCCGCGATGGCCGCGTTCATCGCCGCCAACTTCGTCCCCCTGCTTTTCGCCGGCCTGCTGTTTTTCCTGCTGACGGGCTTCCCGGTTGCGTTCTCGCTCGCCGCCACCGGCCTGCTGTTCGGTTTCATCGGCATGGAGGCGGGCCTGTTCCCGGCCACGCTGTTCCAGGCGCTGCCGCTGCGGTTGCTCGGCATCATGCAGAACGAGACGCTGCTGGCGATTCCCTTCTTTACGCTGATGGGGATCATCTTGGAGCGCAGCGGTATGGCCGAAGACCTGCTGGAGACGATCGGCCAGGTGTTCGGCCCGGTGCGCGGCGGGCTGGCGCTGGCGGTCATTTTCGTGGGGGCGCTGCTCGCCGCCACGACCGGCGTGGTGGCGGCGGCCGTCATCTCCATGGGGCTGATTTCGCTGCCGATCATGCTGCGGTACGGCTACCGGCGCGAGATCGCGACGGGCGTCATCACGGCGTCCGGCACCTTGGCGCAGGCGATTCCGCCGTCGCTGGTGCTGATCGTGCTGGCCGACCAGCTCGGCCGGTCGGTCGGCGACATGTACGCCGGCGCCCTGCAGCCGGCCCTGCTGCTGGTGTGCAGCTATGCGGCCTTCACGATCCTGCTCGCCCTGGTGCGCCCGCAGTGGGTGCCCGCCCTGCCGCCGGAGGCGCGCGCCTTCCGCGAGCCCAATGGCGCCAGCGGCCACCGCTCGCTCGCGGTGCTGATGGCTTTCAGCGTGGCGGTGGCCATCCTCTGGAGCCGCGTGCACGGCGCGCTGCTCAACCCGCTGCTGGAGCGCAGCGGGCCGGCGCCCACGGACGAGGTGGTCGTGCTGTCGATGACGGTCGCCTCGGCCACTGCGCTCGCGATCGCGACGGCCAACCGCCTGCTGGGCCTGCGCCTGCTGTCGCAGCTAGCCGAGCGCGTGACCTTCGTCCTGATTCCGCCGCTGGTGCTGATCTTCCTCGTGCTGGGAACGATTTTCCTGGGCCTCGCTACGCCGACCGAGGGCGGCGCGATGGGCGCGGTCGGCGCCCTGATCATGGCGCTGGCGCGGCGGCGGCTGACGCTGCCGCTGCTGACGCAGGCGCTGGAAGGCACGGCGCGTCTGTCCTGCTTCGTCCTGTTCATCCTGATCGGCGCCACGGTCTTTTCGTTCACCTTCAACGCCGCCGACGGCCACGTCTGGATCGAGCATCTGTTCGCCGGCCTGCCCGGCGGTCAGCTCGGCTTCCTGATCGTCGTCAACCTGCTGGTGTTCGTGCTCGGGTTCTTCATCGATTTCTTCGAGATCGCCTTCATCGTGGTGCCGCTGCTGGCGCCGGTGGCCGACAAGCTCGGCATCGACCTGATCTGGTTCGGCGTCATCCTGGCGATGAACCTGCAGACCTCGTTTCTCACGCCGCCCTTCGGCTTCGCGCTCTTTTATCTGCGCAGCGTCGCGCCGAGCAGCGACTACGTGGACCGCGTCACCGGCCGCACGATCGCCGGCGTGAGCACGCCGCAGCTGTATCGCGGGGTGATTCCGTTCATCGTCCTGCAGCTTTTGATCGTGGCGGCGATCATCGCCTTCCCGGGTCTCGTGACCGATGCCCTTGACCGGGGTCCGCAGGTCGATCCGGACAAGGTTCTTATCGAGATTCCCTCCTCGGACGGCGATCGGGCAGCCGACGGCGATCGGAAGGACAGCGGCGGCCCGTCCGAGGACGATCCGATGAAGGCGATCCTGCGCGCGCTGGAGAACAAGAAATGAAAAGGCCCGCCGGAGGCGGGCCTGCGTCGCGACGGCGCGCGTGCCTCAGAGTTTCTGCGCTGACATGAAGTTGTCGAACTCGCGCTCGGCCACGCGGAACCACAGCACCTGATCGGCGCGGAAGCGCGACCAGTCGTCCCAGATTTTCTTCCAGTTCGGATTCTTCGCGGCAAGCTCGGCGTACAGCGCCTCCGCCGCCTTGAAGGCCGCATCCAGCACCGGCCGCGGCATCGGCCGCAGCACTGCCCCAGCGGCGACCAGTCGCTTGAGCGCAGCCGGGTTGCGCGCGTCATAGCGGGCCTGCATCACGACATGCGCGTGCGTCGCCGCTGCCTCGACGATCGCTTTGTGCTCGGCCGACAGCGCATCCCACACCTTGCTGTTGATGTACAGCGCGAGCTGTGCGCCGCCTTCCCACCATCCGGGGTAGTAGTAGTACTTCGCCACCTTGTGGAAACCGAGCCGCTCGTCATCGTAAGGCCCGACCCATTCGACCGCATCAATGGTGCCCTTCTCCAGCGCCGCGTAGATCTCGCCGCCCGGGATCATCTGCGGCGTTCCGCCGATGCGTTCCAGCACCCGCCCGCCGAAACCCCCGATGCGCATTTTCAGGCCCTTGATGTCGTCCAGGCCCTTGATCTCCTTGCGATACCAGCCGCCCATCTGGGCGCCGGTATTGCCCATCACGAAATTCACGATGTTGTAGTTTCGATAGAACTCGCGCATCAGCCGCATGCCGTTGCCATCGAACATCCACGCGGTCTGCTGGCGGTAGTTCAGGCCGAAGGGGATCGCGGTGTCGAACGCGAACGCTTCGTCCTTGCCGAAGAAGTAGTACGGCGCCGTGTGGCAGCACTCGACGGTGCCGTTTTGCACCGCATCCTGCACTTGGAGCGCCGGCACCAGCTCGCCCGCGGCGTGCACCGAGATGTCGAGCCGGCCACCGGTCGCGTCTTTCACGAACTTCGCGAAGATCTCCGCCGTGCCGTAGATCGTGTCGAGCGACTTCGGAAAGCTCGACGCCAGCCGCCAACGGATGCTCGCTTGCGCGTGCACCGCCGGTGCCGCCAGCGCCGCCACCGCGGCGCCGGCGCCGGCACCGGCGCCACGCAAAAATGAACGTCTCTTCATGGGATCTCCTTGATCAAGTGCCGACCTGTGGCCGGAGGATCGTTCGTCGTGCGCGGCTGCCGTGGGTGCGCCTTCGCGTCGCGCCTGCCAGCGCCGGCCGCGTGTGATCTCATTCTATCCAGTCAGGCGCCGCCGACTGTCATGCCTTCGACAATCACGCTGCCGGAAACCCTGCCCCCGCGCTGCACGCGGTCGGCCCCGACGGCGACGATGTGGCGGAACATCTCGCGCAGGTTGCCGGCGATCGTGAT
>JANWUU010000115.1 GCA_025057735.1 Burkholderiaceae bacterium | reverse complement strand
CATGCGCTGCGCGGCGGCGCGCGCGGCTATCTGACCAAGCGCAGCGCGCCGGAAGAACTGGTAGAGGCCGTACTGGCCGTGGCGCGCGGCGAGGTCTATCTGAGCCGCGACATCGCGCAGGCGCTGGCGCTGCGGGGCGGCACAGCGCGTGAGGCGCTGTCCGTGCGCGAGTTCGAGATCCTGCGCCTGCTGGCGTCCGGCAGCGAGGTGGCCGAAATCGCCACGCGGTTGCAGATCAGCGAGAAAACCGTCGCCAACTACCAGTCGGCGCTGAAACAGAAACTGCGGGCACGCAACAGCGTGCAACTGCTGCGCCGCGCCTGGCAGATCGGCCTGCTGGCCACCGATGACGGCGCGCTGCGGCTGCCGTGAGCGGCGCTCGCGCCGCCGCCGGACGCTTCACTTCAGTTTGGTTTCCTTGTACTCGACGTGCTTGCGCGCCACCGGGTCGAATTTTTTCAGCACCAGCTTGTCCGGCGTGGTGCGCTTGTTCTTGGTCGTCGTGTAGAAGTGGCCGGTGCCGGCCGTCGATTCGAGCTTGATTTTCTCGCGCACACCCTTGGCCATGGTGGGTCTCCTCAGATCTCGCCGCGGGCGCGCAACTGCGCCAGCACGGCGTCGATGCCGAGCTTGTCGATTAGCCGCAGACCGGCATTGCTGACGCGCAGCCGCACCCAGCGCCGCTCGCTGTCGACCCAGAAGCGGCGGTACTGCAGGTTCGGCATGAAGCGCCGCTTCGTTTTGTTGTTGGCGTGCGAGACGTGATGGCCGACCATCGGCGTCTTGCCCGTCACTTGACACACGCGTGCCATGTGGAACTCCCGCTGTCGATGCCAGGAAGGGCGCTTGCGCCGGCCGGGCACAAGGCCTAGTTTCGAGAAGCGCGCAATTCTAAGCGAAACGCCGCACGCCGGCCAGTTGCGGTCGGTCACAGCAGGCCGCGCTCGGCAAATGAAAAGGTCGCTGCCGGTCCGGCGACGATGATGTGGTCCAGCACGCGGACATCCACCAGCGCGAGCGCCTCGCGCAGCGCACGTGTCAGCGCCTCGTCGGCGCGGCTCGGCTCCGCCAAGCCCGACGGGTGGTTGTGGGCGAAGATCACGGCGGCGGCGTTGTGCGCCAGGGCCTCCTTGACGACCTCCCGCGGATAGACGCTGGTCTGCGTCAACGTGCCGCGGAACAGCTCTCGATCGGCGACCAGCCGGTTCTGCGCGTCGAGAAACAGCGCGACGAACACCTCGTGCGGCGTGCGACCGAGCGCCAGACGCAGGTAGTCGCACACGGCGCCCGGCGAGTCGAGCACCCGGCGCGCACCCATTTCCTCGCGCAGCGCGCGCCGCACCAGCTCGACCACCGCGGCCAGCTGTGCGTACTTGGCGGGACCGAAGCCGCGCAGGGCCTCGACCTCGCGCCGCGGCGCGGCGAGCAACCCGTTCAAACCCTTGAAGCGCTGCAGCGCCTCGCGCGCAAGCTGCAGCGCGTCCTGTCCGGCCGTGCCCACGCGCAAGAAAATGGCGAGCAGCTCCGCCTCGCTGAGCGCCTGCGGCCCCTGCCGCAGCAGACGCTCGCGCGGCCGCTCGGATTCGGGCCAATCCTTGATCGCCACCTCGCGCCCCCTCGCTAGAATCGCCGCCGTGATTCCTCACGACGTCCCTGGCTTACTCCCGAGGCGGCATTATCGGCTGGCGCTGCGATGCCGGTCCGGTGCCGGATGGCGGCGCTGGCCGAGTCGACCGGTCCGCGGCAAGGCGCCGGATCGCCGCAATCGGCTGGCCACGTCCGGCTGCCAGCCTTGCAGCGACGGCGGGGCCCCTGTCGCCAACGGCGCGCTTGGCCTGGCCGTGCGCGGCGGGCGGTGCCGGCGCGGCGTCGATCGACGGCAAAGCGGAGCCCTTTGAATGGACGTGCTGCTTGCGCAGCCGCGTGGCTTCTGTGCCGGCGTGGATCGCGCGATCGAGATCGTCGAACGGGCGCTCGCGCAGTTCGGCGCGCCAATTTACGTGCGGCACGAGATCGTGCACAACTCCTACGTAGTCGCCGAGTTGCGCGCGAAGGGCGCGGTGTTCGTCGACGAGCTGCGCGAGGTGCCGGCCGGAGCGACCGTCGTGTTTTCGGCGCACGGGGTGCCGAAGCACGTGCAGCGCGAGGCGCAAGCGCGCGGCTTGCGCGTGTTCGACGCCACCTGCCCGCTGGTGACCAAGGTGCACGTGGAGGTCGCCAAGATGCGGGCCCAGGGGCGCGAGATCGTGATGATCGGGCATGCCGGCCACCCGGAGGTCGAGGGCACGATGGGACAGGTCGACGACGGCATTTATCTGGTCGAATCGGTCGAGGACGTCGCGCGGTTGCAGGTGCGTGATCCGGCGCGCCTGGCCTACGTGACGCAGACCACGCTGTCCACCGACGATGCGGCTGCAATCGTGGCAGCGCTCAAGCGCCGCTTCCCCGACATTGCGGAGCCGAAGAAGGCCGACATCTGCTATGCGACGCAGAACCGACAGGACGCGGTGAAGTTCATGGCGCCGCGGGTGGACGTCGTGATCGTGATCGGCAGCAAGTCGAGCTCCAATTCGAACCGCCTGCGCGAGGTTGCCGAGCGTTTCGGCGTGCCGGCCTACCTGGTCGACAGCGCCGACGATCTGGATCCGCAGTGGCTGCAGGGCAAGCGCCGGATCGGCGTGACGGCCGGCGCCTCCGCGCCGGAGATCCTGGTCGCGCAATTGATCGAGCGGCTGCGCGCGCTCGGTGCCGCGCGCGTGCGCACGCTCGAGGGCGTGCACGAGAACGTCACCTTTCCGCTGCCGAAGGGGCTGCACGGGGCGGCGGCGGCGAGCGCCGGGCGGCCATGAGACGCCTGCTCGCCGTCTTCGCCCTGTGGGGGGCGGCGGCCGTCGCGCAGCCGGTCGTCGTGGAAGGCGTGCGCTTCGAGCCGACCGTCCGTGTAGCGGAGCAGACCCTGTACCTGAACGGCGCCGGGCTGCGTACACGGGCGTTTTTCAAGGTGTACGCCGCTGGGTTGTACGTGCCCGAGAAGCGTGCCGATGCCGCCAGCCTGCTGGCGCAGCAGGGGGCGCGCCGCGTGGCGATCAGTATGCTGCGCGACGTCGATGCCGACACCTTCGCCGGCGCGCTGCTCGACGGCCTGAAGGCCAACGTGGGCGAGGCGCAACGGGCGGCGCTGCAGCCGCAGATCGACGCCTTGATGACGGCCTTTCGCGCCGTGGGTGAGGC
>JANWUU010000044.1 GCA_025057735.1 Burkholderiaceae bacterium | reverse complement strand
TTGAAACCGCGGTTGAGCGCCGCCCCGCCGGCGGCCAGATCGAGCGGCGCGCCGATCGCGGCCGCCGCCGTGACGAAGCGCGCCGCCTCCTGCCGCTCGCCGAGCCACTTGGCCAGCAGGTTGCCGCCCAGCGAGACGCCGACAGCGTACAGCGGCGCGGCCGGAAAGCGCCGCGCCAGCGCGCGCAGGATCCAGTCGCCTTCGTCGGAATCGCCGGAGTGGTAGGCGCGCGGTAAGCGGTTGTCCTCACCGGAACAACTGCGAAAGTGCGGCACCACACCGCGCCAGCCGCGGTCGGCGGCAGCGCGCATGATCGCCAGCGCGTAGTGCGAGCGCGAGTTCCCCTCCAAGCCGTGGAACAGCACCAGCACGGGGGCGGTGCCAGCGCCCGGCTCCGGCAGCGCGAAATCGACATCGATGAAATCCCCATCGGGCGTATCCCAGCGCTCGCGCCGGTATTCGACGCGCGGGGCCGGCACCACCTTGGCAGCGGCGATCGTCTGGGCATGCGCACCCGGCAGCCAGGCCGGGGCGCGGTAGCGGCTTTCGACCCAGGGCATGAATCGATGCGGTTCTCGCGTGGCTCACACAGGAATGCGTGCGCCGGCGATCAGTGCAGCGGGCCGACCGGCAGCTCGATGTCGCGCGCCTGACCCTCCGGCGCCGAGCAGGCGTGATGCAGCACCATCTTCCAGCCAGCGGCAGTCTTCACATAGGCATTGGTGGCGATCACGTGCACGACCTGCTGCTCGGCACCCTCGCCGACGACGATCTCCTCCACCACGTTGTGCACGGTGATCATCGGCGTGTCGAAGGACTTGCGGCCGCTGGCGCGCACGCGCAGCGCGCCGTTGGCGAGGATCGCGCGCCAGGAGGCGGTGACGGCGGCGTAGCCGACCAGGCGGGGCCCATTCGGATGCACGCAGCAGACGTCGTCCTCGTCCAGCCACAGCTCGGCCACCGCCTCGGCGTCACCGTTTTCCAGCGCCTCGTAGAACGCCTGCTCGCACTCGACCGCGGAGGCATGCAGCAGCGGTTTGCCCAGGCGCGTCATGCCGCCCCGCCGCTCAGTGATGGCCGACGCGCTCGCCCGGCTTCAGGCGGTAGCGGGTGCCGCAGTACGGGCACATCGCCTCGCCGGTCTTCGTGACGTCGAGAAAGACGCGCGGATGATGGCTCCACAGCGGCATCGCCGGGTTCGGGCAGAAGGCCGGCAGGTCGCGCGCGGTCAGTTCCACCACCGGCAGTTCGGTCGCGCTCGCGCTCATACCTTGCTCAACCAGTGCTTGTACTTCGGATTACGGCCGTTGACGACGTCGAAGAAGGCGGCCTGGATCTTCTCGGTGACGGGGCCGCGCACGCCTTTGCCGATCGGCCGCCCGTCGACCTCGCGGATCGGCGTCACCTCGGCGGCGGTGCCGGTGAAGAAGGCTTCGTCGGCGAGATAGACGTCGTCGCGCGTCATCGGGATCGCGCGCACCTCGTAACCGAGATCGCGCGCGATGTCGATCACGCTGCGCCGCGTGATGCCGATTAAGCCGGAGACCATCTGCGGCTCGAAGATCTGGCCGTCGCGCACGATGAACAGGTT
>JANWUU010000021.1 GCA_025057735.1 Burkholderiaceae bacterium | reverse complement strand
CTCGCGCGCCAGCCGCTCGGCTGCGCCTTGCCAGCGCTCGGGCTCCATCCACGGATTGATGCGGTAGCTGACCTCGAAACAATCGGGCGCGCCCATCATCAGGTGCGCGCGTGCGGCGGTGGCGGTCGGCGTGGCGGTCGTCGGTTGCATTGTCGCTCTCCTCTCGGGCGGGGTCGTGACGGCGCGGCGCTGCGTGCCGCCGCGCTCGCTTGCCGGCGCGAACTCGCGCAGCGTGTCGATCAACTGGTCGATGCCCCAGTCGAGCGCCTGCCGCTCGATGACCAGCGGCGGGGCGATGCGGATCACCGTGCCGTGCGTCTCTTTGGTCAGCACACCGCGCTGCGCCAGGCGCAAGACGACCTGCGCGGCGTCCACGCGCGCCGGGTCCAGATCCAGACCGGCCCACAGCCCGCGGCCGCGCACCGCGCGGATCAGCGGCGAATCGATCGCCCGCAGGCGCGCCAGCAGATGCGCGCCCAGGGCGGCGCTGCGGGCCACCAGCCCCTCGTCTTCGATCACCTGCAGCGCCTCCAGCGCCACTGCCGCGGCCAGCGCGTTGCCGCCGAAGGTCGAGCCGTGGCTGCCGGGGTCGAAGACCGCCATCAGATCCTCGGTGGCGACGAAGGCGCTGACCGGCAGCAGGCCGCCGCCGAGGGCCTTGCCGAGGATCAGGCCGTCGGGGCGAATGCCTTCGTGCTGGAAGGCGAACCAACGGCCGGTGCGGCCTAGCCCGGATTGGATCTCGTCCAGGATCAGCAGCACGCCGCGCTCGTCGCACAGGCGGCGCGCGGCGCGCAAGAAACCGTCGGGCGGCACGACGATGCCGGCCTCGCCCTGGATCGGCTCGATCAGCACCGCGCAGGTGTTGTCATCGATCGCGGCGGCAAGCGAATCGACGTCGCCGAATTCGAAGTGACGGAAGCCCGGCGCGAACGGCCCGAAATCTGCCCGGTACGCGGGCTCGGTGGAAAAGCCGACGATCGTCGTCGTGCGGCCGTGGAAGTTGCCGCGCGCGACCACGATCTCCGCGCGATCGGGCGCGATGCCCTTGACGCGATATCCCCAGCGGCGCGCGGCCTTGATCGCGGTCTCGACGGACTCGGCGCCGCCGTTGGCCGGCAGCGCCCGCGGCAGCCCGGTGACCTGCGCCAGGCGCTGCAGGAAGGGGCCGAGCGTCTCGTTATGAAAGGCGCGCGACGTGACGGCGATTTTGCCCGCCTGCTCCTGCAGCCTGGCCAGCAGGCGCGGGTGCGCATGGCCATGGCTGACGGCTGAATAGGCGCTCATGAAATCCAGATAGCGCCGGCCCTCGATGTCGGTGACCCAGGCGCCGCGGCCGCTGGCCAGCACGACCGGCAGCGGCGCGTAGTTGCGCGCGGCGTGTGCCTGCACGAGGGCGATGGCCTCGGGCGTCGTGCGGCGATCCGTCATCGGTGCGACCTCCCGATGCAGGGAGTCTAGGCAGGGTACCGTGCAACGGATGCGTTGCCGGCAGCCGTCGCATGCGGTTTTGGCGGCGGCAGTGCGGCCGGACCGCAGAACCGGCGGTGAATATTCGCGTTGGCGGGCGGGGCCGCGCCTCCTAGGATGCACCGAATGACCGCACGATTTCCGCCACTAGGCGCCGGCCATCCGGCGCTGGCGCCACTGCTGGCGGCTGGCTTCGCCCCGGCGCAGGTGAATGCCGCACTCGCCTTCTACGACGAGCCGCATCGCGTCTACCACGACCGCGTCCATCTGCAGGAGATGCTGGATGCCGTGTCCGAGCTCGGCGGACCGCTTTCCGCGGCGCAGGCGCTCGCGCTGCTCTTCCACGATGCCGTGTACGTGCCGGGCGCACCGCGCGGCGCCAACGAGCTGCTGTCGGCGCAGCTGATGCGGGTCTATGCGGCGGCCCTGCCGTCGGCCTTGGTCGAGACCGCACACGGCATCGTGATGGACACCGCCGAACACGTGGCCCGCAGCGCCGAGGCGGAGCTCGTGCTCGATCTGGACCTGATGCGGCTGGCGGCCGCGCCGGCGGAGTTCGACCGCTACTCGCTGCAGATCTTCGCCGAGCAGCGACCGCTGATCGCCATCGCCGACGACGCGGCGGCGCTGGCGTATTTCCACCGGCAGCGCGTGCCGTTCTTCGAGCAGCTGCTGCAGCGCACGTGGATTTTTTGCACCCCATTCGGCCGCGCGCGGTACGAAGCCGCCGCCCGCGCGAACCTGCAGCGGGCGATCGCGCTGGTTACGGCACCGGATACCCGCGAAACGGCTTGACGGTCTGCAGTTCCGGCTTGGAGACGATGCGCTCGATGCCGAGCGTCGGATCGCCGGTCCAGGCGTTGGTCAGCTCGCGGTAGTGGTCCAGGCTCGCGCAGGCGAGCCGCAGCACATAGTCGCACTGGCCGGAGACCAGATAGCACTCGACGACCTCGGGGCTGGCGCGCATGCGGGCCTCGAAGCGGGCGTGGGTGGCGGCGCTCTGGTCGCGCAGCGTGACATCCACCATGATCGTCATCAGCGGCCCGAGCTTGCGCGGCTCCAGCAGCGCCATGTAGCCGCCGATGATGCCGGCGCGCTCCAGCCGGCGCACGCGGTCCAGGCACGCCCGCGGCGACAGCGCCACGCGCGCCGACAGGGCCTGGTTGGT
>JANWUU010000004.1 GCA_025057735.1 Burkholderiaceae bacterium | reverse complement strand
CGCGAACTGGGCATCGACACGCAGCGCACCGATTTCACGGTGGTCGGCATCGGCGACATGTCGGGCGACGTGTTCGGCAACGGCATGCTGCTGTCGCGCCACATCAAGCTGGTGGCCGCTTTCGACCATCGCCACATCTTCATCGACCCGGACCCGGATCCGGAACGCAGCTGGGAGGAGCGCCGGCGGCTGTTCGAGCTGCCGCGCTCGTCATGGGCCGACTATGACCCGGCGGCGATCTCCGCCGGCGGCGGCGTGTGGCCGCGCACGGCCAAGCGCATTCCAATTTCCCCGCAGGCCAGGCAAGTGCTCGGCATCGAGGCCGAGGCGCTGACGCCCAACGAGCTGATCTCGGCCATTTTGCGGGCGCCGGTGGACCTGCTGTACAACGGCGGCATCGGCACGTACGTGAAGGCCAGCACCGAGTCGCATGCGGAGGTGGGCGATCGCGCCAACGACGCGGTGCGCGTCAATGGCTGCGAGCTGCGCTGCCGCGTGGTGGCCGAGGGCGGCAACCTCGGCTTCACGCAGCGCGGCCGTATCGAGGCGGCGCTCGCCGGCGTGCGGCTGAACACCGACGCCATCGACAACTCCGCCGGCGTCGATACCTCCGACCACGAGGTCAACATCAAGATCCTGCTCGGCCTGGCGATGGCCGATGGCGAGCTGACCGAGAAGCAGAGGAACGCCTTGCTGTCGCAGATGACCGACGAGGTGGCCGCGCTGGTGCTGCGCGACAACTACTTCCAGACGCAGATCATCTCGCTCACACGCCGTGCCGGGCCCACGCGGCTGGATGCGCAGGCGCGCTTCGTGCGCTTTCTGGTCGGCCGCGGACTGCTGAACCGCGAGCTGGAGTTCCTTCCCTCGGAAGAGGAATTCGAGGCGCGCAAGCGGCGCGGCCTGGGGCTGACCAACCCGGAGCTGGCGGTGCTGCTCGCCTACAGCAAGATGTGGCTGTACGACGAGGTGCTGGCCTCCGATCTGCCCGACGATCCGTGGGTGGGAACCGCGCTGGCGCGCTATTTCCCGCAGGCGCTGCGCGAGCGCTTCGCGGCCTGGATTCCGCGCCATCCGCTGCGGCGCGAGATCGTCAGCACGCACGTGGTCAACAGCATGGTCAACCGCGTCGGCATGACCTTCGTGCACCGGCTGATGGAGGCTACGGGCGCAACCCCGCCGCAGATCGTGCGCGCCTACCTGCTGGCGCGCGAGAGCTTCGGCCATGTCGAGACCTGGCGCGCCATCGAGGCGCTGGACAACGTGGTGCCCGACGACGTGCAGGCGCAGATGCTCACCGAGCTCGACCGCCTGACGCTGCGCGCCACGCGCTGGTTCGTGCGGCAGCGCTGCCTGGGCGCTCCGATGGCGGCGACGATCGCGCGCTTTGCGCCGGCAACTGCCGCCGTGCTCGATGCGCTGCAGGCGCAGACCAGTGCGGCGCAGGCGCTTGCCGCGCGCGCGCAGCCATGGGTTGCCGCGGGCGTGCCGCAGCCGCTCGCCGTGCGGGTGGCGGCCTCCGAGGGGCTGGTGGCGGCGCTGGACGCGGCGGAGCTGGCGGCGGGGAGCAGCCGGCCGCTGCCGTCCGTCGCCGCGCTGCTGGTGGCGCTCGGCGAGCGGCTGCAGCTTGCGCGGCTGCGCGCCCAGATCGCAGCGCTGCCGGCCGACACCCACTGGCAGGCGCTGGCTCGTGCGGCGCTTACCGACGAGCTGCACGACTTGCAGCGGGCGCTTGCCGCGCGCGCGCTGGACACGGCCGCTGGCGAGGACGCCCAGGCGGCGCTTGCCGCGTGGGAGGACAGCGTGGCGCCGGCGCTGGCGCGCGTGCGCGCGCTGCTGGCGGAGCTGGCGCAGGCGCGCGCTGTGGATCTGGCGATGCTGTCGGTGGCGCTGCGCGCGCTGCGCGACCTCGCTTGAGAAGGGCTGCCCGCGCGTGGCGGCCGCGCCGGGCGGCTGAGGTTCTAGAATCCGCGCCCTTGCAGCTCACCGCGACGACGAGATGAATGCTGGTGCTTCGAGAGCCGCGCCGCTGGTCGGCGTCGTGATGGGCTCCGATTCCGACTGGGAGACGATGCGGCACGCCTGCGAGGTGCTGCAGGAGTTCGCGGTGCCGTTCGAGGCGCAGGTGCTGTCCGCGCACCGCATGCCCGATGAGATGTTCGCGTATGCGGAGCGCGCGCGCGAACGCGGGCTGCGCGCGATCATCGCCGGCGCCGGCGGCGCCGCCCACCTGCCGGGGATGCTGGCGGCGAAGACCGTGATCCCGGTGCTGGGCGTGCCGATCCCGTCGCGCTACCTGCAGGGCCGGGATTCGCTGCTGTCGATCGTGCAGATGCCGAAGGGCGTGCCGGTGGCCACCTTCGCGATCGGCGAGGCCGGCGCCGCCAACGCCGCGCTGTTCGCGGTGGCGCTGCTGGC
>JANWUU010000222.1 GCA_025057735.1 Burkholderiaceae bacterium | reverse complement strand
CGCTGCTCGACATGGCCGATCTCGTGCGCCAGCACGGCGGCCAGCTCGGACTCGCTCTGCGCCGCCAGCACCAGCCCGGTGTGCACGCCGATGAAACCGCCGGGCAGCGCGAAGGCGTTCAGCATCGGGTCGCGCACCACGAAAAAGGAAAAATCCATGTGCCGCGCGCCGCTGGCGGCAACCAGTTGGTAGCCGAGCGTGTTCAGGTACTCCGTGGCGTCCGGGTCCGGCAGGTAGGAGGGATCGCGCTGCGCCTGCCGCATGATCGCCTCCCCGAGCTTGCGCTCGTTGGCGGGAGAGAGGTCGTCGGCGGCGGCATCGCCGAGCGCCGGCAGCTCGATCTGGGGCGACTGGGCGCGCAGTGTGGGCGGCGCGGACAGCGCGCAGGCCACGGCCAGGCAGACGGAGCGCAGCAGGATTCGGTTCACGGGCGGCCGCAGCGAACTGGAGCCTTTGTATGATAGTCGCGCACCGTCGACGTTCCCTGGCCGTGTGTATCCATTTGCTGCGAGCGCCCCGATGAACGAACTGACCCATTTCGATGCCGGCGGCGCGGCGCACATGGTGGACGTGGGCGAGAAGGCCGTCACGCATCGGGTGGCGGTGGCCGGCGGACGTATCCGCATGCAGCCCAGCACGTGGGCGCTCGTGCGCGCCGGCAGTGCGCAAAAGGGCGACGTGCTCGGCGTGGCCCGCATCGCGGCCATTCAGGCGGCCAAGAAAACGGCCGAGCTGATTCCGCTCTGCCATCCGCTGGCGATCACGCGCATCGCGGTCGATTTCACGCTCGACGAGCCGCAGCACGCGATCGACTGCCGCGCCCAGGTGGAGACGCGCGGCCAGACCGGTGTGGAGATGGAAGCGTTGACGGCGGTTTCGGTGGCGCTGCTCACCATCTATGACATGTGCAAGGCGGTGGACCGCGGCATGACGATCGAGTCGGTGCGCCTGCTCGAAAAGCGCGGCGGCAAGAGTGGCGAGTGGCACGCGCCGGCGGGCTGAGGGCGACCGCAGCGCGCCTCAGATGACGTTGGCTTCGATAAGCGGCGTGCCCTGCACGATCCGCTGCGGGCCAAGCGGCGCCAGATCGAGCGTGCGGTAGCGGCCGGTGGCGATCCGTTCGGCAATGGCACAGCCGACGGCCGGTGCGTGCTGGATGCCGTGGCCGGAGAAGCCGCAGGCGACGAACGCGCCGGGTGCGCCGGGCAGCGGCCCGACGATGCCGTTGCAGTCGAAGGTATTGAGCTCGTAATAGCCGGCCCAGGCGCCGCTGACGCGCAGCGCTTCGAAGGCCGGCACGCGCGCGGCGAGACGCGGCCAGATGAAGTTCTCAAACAGGCCGTAATCGATGTTCTCCAGTGGCGCATCGTCGCGATCCTCCCCGCGCGGCGGCGCGCCGCAGATAAAACCGCGCCCTTCGGGGCGGAACCACACGCCGCTCGGGTCGATCACCAGAGGGCAGTCCGGTAGCGACACCGGGGCGGTGAACACGAACACGTCGCGCTTGCGCGCCGCCACCGGCAGCGCAAAGCCGAGCTGGCGTGCGAGCGGCGCGCTCCACGCGCCGGCGGCGATCAGCAGCGCATCGCCAGCGATCCGCTCTCCGGTGGCCGTGCGCACCGTCACGGCCGATGCGGCCGCGACTTCGCGGACGTCGGCGGTGAGATAGCGTGCGCCCAGTGCGATCGCCTTGCGGCGCAGCGCCTGCAGCAGCCCGTAGCCGTCGAACCACCCTTCGCCGGACAGTCCGAGACTGCCGGCGGCCAGATCGTGGGTGGCGAGCCACGGGAAGCGCTGCGCCAGCTGCGCCGGCGTCAGCAGGGCGATCGCCGCGCCGCAGTGCGTCTGCACGGCGTGATTGCGCGCCAGCGTGGCCTGGCCAGCGGCGGTGGCCAGATACAGATAGCCGCGCTCGGTCAGCGCTAGGTCGGGGCGCTCGCCGCCGACGGCCAGTTCGTCGGCCGCGCGCCGCAGAAAGGCGAAGCTCCACTGCGAGAGCCGGATGTTGATCGGGGTGGAGAACTGCTGGCGGATCGAACTGGCCGACAGCGTACTGGATGCGCGCCGGTAGGCGGGATCGCGCTCGCAGACGGTGACGCGCGCGCCGAAGTCGCGCGCCAGGAAGTATGCCGCGGCCGATCCGATCGCGCCGCCGCCGACGATCAGCACGTGCACGCGGTCAGCCTTCCTACAATGCGGCGCATGGCCCGATTCTATGCAGCGCAGCAGGTGCATGCGGCGCTGCCGTTCGTACCGCTGATGGACGCGCTGGCGCAGGGTTTCGCACGCGGCGCGCAGGTACCGCTGCGCCACGTGCACCGGCTCGACGCGCGCGACCTGCTGCTGCTGATGCCGGCCTGGCGCGACGACAGCGCGCAGGACGGCGGCGCGCTCGGCGTCAAATGCGTGACCGTGATGCCGCAGGCGGCGGCGCGCGGCGGCAGCACGGTGGCGGCGACTTACCTGCTGTTTGACCGCGCCACCGGCGCGCTGCGCGCGGTGCTCGATGGCGAGGCGCTCACGCTGCGGCGCACGGCAGCGGTCTCGGCGCTCGCGGCGCGGTATCTGGCGCGTGCCGATGCGCGCAGCCTGCTGGTGATCGGCGCCGGCAAGCTCGCGCCGTACCTGCTGCGCGCGCACTGCGCGGCGCGGCCGTCCCTGCAGACGGTCCGAATCTGGGCACGCCGGCCGGAGGCGGCGCAGCGCGCGGCGCAGACGCTGCGCGCGGAGGGCCTGCCGGTGGAAGCGGCACAGGACCTCGAAGCGGCGGTGCGAGATGCCGATATCGTCAGCTGCGCGACCACGGCCCAGGCGCCGATCGTGCGCGGCGCGTGGCTTGCCGCCGGCGCGCATCTGGATCTGGTGGGCGGCTTCACGCCGGACATGCGCGAGGCCGACGATGCGGCGGTGGCGCGCGCCCGCATCGCGGTCGATACCTATGCCGGTGCGCTGGCGGAGGCGGGCGACATCACGCAACCGCTGCAACGCGGCGTCATTACGCGGGCGCAGATCGTGGCCGAACTGGCGCAACTGGTGCGCGGGGAGGTCACCGGCCGCACCGATCCGGCGCAGGTGACGCTGTTCAAGTCCGTCGGCACTGCGCTGGCGGATCTCGCCGCCGCCGAGCTCGTGGTGCGCGGCGGCTGACCGTCGCCCGGCCTTACGGCTTGGGCGGAACGGTGTCGGTGAAGGAAGGGCGCGCCGACAGCTTCTCGAAGTGGCGCGCGAGGTTCGGATAGCTGGCCCGCCAGTTGATTTGCGGGAAGCGGAAGTCGAGGTAGCCGAGCGCGCAGCCGACCGCGATGTCGGCCAAGGAATAGGCGTGTCCGTTGCACCACGGCTTGTCGTCCAGGCCACGGCTCATCGCCGCCAGCCCCGCATGGACCTTGCCCATCTGGCGGTCGATCCAGGCCTGCGACTGCTGTTGCGGCGGCCGCTGCGTCTGCTCGAGCCGCGCGAGCACGGCCGCCTCCGCTACGCCGTCGGCGAGCGCCTCCCAGGTACGCACCTCGACCCGCTGCCGGCCCTCGTTCGGGATCAGCTTGGACACCGGCGAGATCGCATCCAGGTACTCGACGATCACGCGCGAGTCGAAAATCGCGCCGCCGTCTTCCATGATCAGACACGGCACCTTGCCGAGCGGGTTGTACTGCTGGATCTTGGTGTCGGCGGCCCAGACGTCCTCCAACTCCATCTGGCAGTCGATGCGCTTCTCGGCCATCACGATGCGCACCTTGCGCACGTAGGGACTGGTGAGCGAGGCAATCAGACGCAGGCTCTTCGACACGGGAAACGGACGCGTGTTGTTGCTTTGCGGGCCAGTATATCCAAGCGTCGCGGGCCGACTGCATGCAGCGCCGATGCTAGACTGCCTCGGCATTTCGGCACCCGCCGGCCGCTCATCCGCGTGTCTTCCGCTACACCGCCCTCGCCGCTGACTGCCCTGTCGCCGCTCGACGGCCGCTATGCGGCACTCACGGCGCCCCTGCGCGAGGTCTTCTCCGAGTTCGCCTTCATGCGCGCTCGCCTGCAGGTGGAGGTCGAGTGGCTGATCCGCCTGGCGCGGCTCGGCCTGCCCGAGCTGCCGCCGCTGCCGGAGTCGGCGCTCGCGCGGCTGCGCGCGCTGGTGCGCGACTTCTCGCTGCATGACTGCGAGCAGATCAAGGCCATCGAGGCGCGCACGCAGCACGACGTGAAGGCGGTCGAATACTGGATCAAGGGCGCCACCGCGGGCGAGCCGGCGCTGCAGGCGGCGGCGGAGTTCGTGCATTTCGCCTGCACCTCGGAGGACATCAACAATGTCGCCCACGCGCTGATGCTGGCGCGCGGCCGCGAGCTGCTGCTGGCGGCGCTGCGCGACGTGCAGGCGCGGTTGCGCGCGCTCGCGCATGCGCATGCGGCGGTGCCGATGCTGTCGCGCACACACGGGCAACCGGCCAGCCCGACCACCGTCGGCAAGGAGTTTTCCGTCTTCGCCGTCCGCCTGGCGGTAGCGATCGAGGGCATCGCGCGCGTGCCGCTGCGAGCGAAGATGAACGGCGCGGTCGGCAATTTCAACGCGCACCGAGTCGCGGCCGCGCAGGTCGACTGGGAGGCGGTGGCGCGCGCGCTGATCGAGGACCTGGGCCTCACCTTCAACACCCACACGATCCAGATCGAACCGCACGACTACATGGCCGAGCTGTTCGATGCCATTGCACGCGCCAACAGC
>JANWUU010000416.1 GCA_025057735.1 Burkholderiaceae bacterium | reverse complement strand
GCCGAGCGCGTCTGCTCCGACGCGATCCAGATCTTCGGCGGTTACGGCTACGTCGCGGATTTTCCGGTCGAGCGCATCTGGCGCGACGTACGCGTGACGCAGATCTACGAAGGCACCAGCGACATCCAGCGTCTGATCATCGGCCGCGCGCTGGCGTGAGCCGGCCGGCGGGCGCGTCGCGGCGCGCCCCGCCGCGAACGCGGTCAGCCGGCGCGGCTGGCCGTCAGCGGCCGCACGCCGAGCGCAGCCTCGACGTTGGCGATGTGGTTATGGACCGTCACGAAGGCCGAACCGGCGAACAGCAGACCGACGGCATTCAGGTTGGCGTCCATCAGCAGGCTGCCGGAATCGCCGCCCGCGGCCATCGCGGTGGTAAGGATCTGATGGCGAAAAATGGCCAGGCCGCTGCCGAAACCCACCACCACCGTCGCGTTGGTCGCGAGCACGCGCCCGACGGTGACCTCCGTGGTGCGGCCGACCTTGATGACCAGCGCGCCCGGGAAGGCTTGCGCGATGCCGTTGGGCATTGCCAGGCCGATCAGGGCGGAGGTCACGCCACGGCTGAACAGCGGCCGCGCCACTGCCGCATCGACGAGATTGAATCCGCTGGCGCCGAAGACGATCGGCTCGAAGCGGTCCAGGCGGGCGATCGCGTCGGAGGGGTAGACGCCGCCGTCGAACGGACCGGGCTGCAGGATCAGATCGCCCGGGCGCGCGGCATTCGAGCGCGCCAGCACATGGTTGTTGCTCAGGATCAGATAGTCGCCCTCGCTTTCGGCGGTCGAGGCGGAGGCGGGGCTTGCCGCGCGCAGATCGCGCACCAGGCAGCCAAAGGTGCCGGCCGTGATGTCGTGATGGCCGATGCTGAAACCGGGCAACGCGGGCTGCACGCGCGCGTTGAACGCCAGTGCCTCGATGCGGCCGGTTTCCACCACGTCGGTGACCACCCCGTCGAGGGTCGCCGGCACGACGTCTTCCCGGCCGAGCTTGTTCTTCGGCAACTTCTTCTCCACCAGCACCGTGAGCGACCAGCGGTCGGTCGGCTTGCCGCCGGTCACCTTCAGGCTCGGCGCCACGCCGACCACGTTCGGCAGTTGCAGTAGCTCCAGTTCGCGCCGCTGCTGAGCCTCCATGATCCGCGCGCTGGCGTAGATCGTCTCGGCGCCGGCGACGGCATCCTGACGTTGGGATTGGAAGAACTTCTGCCAGGCATCGGCCGCTTTCTGTCCGGCGGACTGGTCGGCTGCGCTCCATTGCGTCAATGGCTTGGCCATGAGGACTCCATCGGTCGAGGTTGTCCGCCGCGCAAGCGGGCGGACCGGAGGGGAGCCCGCCGGATTGAGCCTGCCTTCCGGCAGACCGTCCGCGCGAGCCGCGTGCGCGCCAGGCGCGCCGGTGAGACCCTACGCGCAGGTGCGACGCCGCGCCGCCGACGATTCGGCGCCGATGGCGACGATTAATCGCCCGCGCCGACGCCGGCGAGCGCCGCCAGCGCGCCGATTTCCACCACGTCGACCGGCACGCCGTCGAGGCGGCGCGGCAGGCGCTGGTGCGCGGGGAGTTGCTTGCGCGGCAGTTTGCGGGTGACGTAGACGACGAGACAGGGCTGCGCCGTCGGTCGGCCGCGCCGCGTTCGAAGGCCAGCCGCCACCCCCACTACGTTCGGGTAACGCAGCAGGCGTGCCTCGTGCCGCGCCTGTACCTGGGCGAGCGCCGCGTCAGCGGCGTGCGCGGTGGCCGCCGCCAGCGGGCGCGCCCGCTGGCGGCGCGCGAAGAAGGCATCCCAACGCGCAAAGGCCTTCTGCGCGGCGGCACGGTCGGCGGCGGACCAGGCGGGCTTGAGCGTCCGTTTCATGGCGGCGCAGGGGGCGCTCGCCGCACCCTCTGCATCTGGGCGGCGGTGCGTCGCCGTCGTGCGTGCGGCACAATCCTTCATCCCATTGCGCGAGCCAATTGTGGCACTGAAACGTCGCCGCGGCGATCCGGGCACGCTCGTCGTGCTCGAGCACGTTTCGCGCGTGCTGCGCGACAACCCGCTCGGCGATCCGCACGTGCGCAAGCTCGCGGTGTGGCTGCCGCCGCAGTACGACGACGGCACGCAGCGGCGCTTTCCGGTGCTGTTCGAATTCGCCGGTTTCACCAGTTCCGGTCTGGCGCGCGCCAACTGGCGCCCATTCGCAGAAAACGTGCCGGAGCGGCTGGCGCGCCTGCTGCACGAAGGAAGGATCGGGCCGACGATCGTCGTCTTCCCCGACTGCTTCACCGCGTTGGGCGGCAACCAATACCTGAACTCGCCGGCGCTCGGCCGCTACGCGGACTATCTGACGCGCGAGCTGGTGCCCTTCGTGGACCGCGAATTCCGCACGCTCGCCGCGCGCGAGCATCGCGGCTGCTACGGCCGGTCCTCGGGCGGTTATGGCGCGCTGCTGCACGGCATGCGCCACGCCGATACCTGGGGGGCCATCGCCAGCCACTCCGGCGATGCCTACTTCGAGTTCGTCTATGGCCACGACTGGCCGGCCACGCTCACCGAGCTGGCCCGCTTCCGCGCGCCGCCGCGCCGCCCCGGCCCCTACGCCGCGCAAGTGCACGCGCATCGCGCCGGGCTCGCGCAGGGGCTGGACGATGGCCGCGTACGCCGCTTCCTGCAGCATGTCTGGCGCAAGGAGAAGCTCAGTGCGCGCGAAGCGCTGGTGCTGATGCAGTTGTGCATGGCGGCCACCTATGACCCCGATCCGAAGGCGCCTTGCGGCTTCCGCCTGCCCTTTCATCTGGAGACCGGCGAGCGCATCGAGGCGCGCTGGCGGCGCTGGCGCGCGCACGATCCGATCCATCTCGTCGCGCGTTACCGCCACAACCTGAAGCGGCTGCGCGGCATCTTCATCGACTGCGGCTGGCGCGACCAGTTTCACATCCACTACGGCAACCGCATCCTGTCGCTGCGGCTGGCCGCAGCCCGCATCCGCCACACTTACGAGGAATTCGACGACGACCACTCGGACATCGAGTACCGGCTCGAGCGCAGCCTGCCGTTTCTGTACCGCGCGCTGCGGGCGTAAGCGGCCTTAACATGCGGCCCTATGCCGAGAGGAGACTGAGATGACGACACCGACCCTCGACTACGACGTCGCCGTCATCGGCGGCGGCCCGGCCGGATCGAGCGCTGCCACTGCGCTGGCGCAGCGCGGCCGGCGTGTGCTGCTGCTGGAGCGCGAGCGCTTCCCGCGCTTCCACATCGGCGAATCGCAGCTGCCGTGGAGCAACGAGCTGTTTCGCGCGCTGGGCGTGCAGGAGGCGATCGCGCAGGCGGGTTTCGTCCAGAAATGGGGTGCCAGCTTCCGCGCCTGGCACCGCGACGCCGAGCAGTACGCGGACTTCTCCGCCGCCGTGGAAACGCCGACACCGCAGACGTGGCAGGTGCCGCGTGCGCGCTTCGACGAGGTGCTGCTGCGCCATGCGCAGCGCTGCGGCGTGTCGGTGCACGAGGGCTGCCGCTTCCTGGACGCGGCGTTCGACGCGCAGGGCGTGACCGTACGCTGGGCCGAGGAGGACGGCAGCGAGCGTAGCGCCCGGATGGCGGCGGTGGTCGATGCCTCCGGCCGCACCGGCGTGCTCGCCAAACGCTTCGGCACGCATGCGTACGACCCCCTGCTGCAGAACATCGCCATCCACGCGCAGTTCGAGGGCATCCCGCGCGCGTCCGGCCGGCGCGCCGGCGACATCCGCATGTTCACCCGTCCCGACATGGGCTGGATCTGGCTGATCCCCTTGTCCGATACGGTGATCAGTGTGGGCGCGGTGATCCCGAAACGCGTGCATCAGCACGAGGGCAAGGCGACGCTGGAGGAGAGCCTGACCCACTACCTGGCGACGACGCCGCACCTGCCGCCGCTGCTCGCCAACGCGCGCCGCGTCACGCCGGTGCGCGTCGATGTCGACTACTCGTATCTGGCCACGCACATGTGCGGCGACCGCTGGGTCGCGGCCGGCGATGCCGCCGCCTTCCTCGATCCGATCTTCTCCACCGGCGTGCTGCTGGCGATGCA
>JANWUU010000179.1 GCA_025057735.1 Burkholderiaceae bacterium | reverse complement strand
CGAAGGCGGTGGCGTGCCGCCCCCACTGGCGCATCGCCCCGGCGCTGGCAATGCCCATCGGCCAGAAGAAGAAGCGCTCCAGACGCTGGCTGCCGGCGATCAGGCCGTCGGGGCCGAAGGCACTGCGCAGCCCGCGCGGATTACGCTCGTCCGGCCAGGGCAGCGCGCGCAGCATGTCCTCGTCGCGCAGCGTGTAGGGGTGATCCGCGCTTAGCGGCTCGGGCACGACGAAGACGCGCTGCAGGTCATGCGAGCCGGCGGCGATACGCAACGCGATGCGCTCGCCATCGCGCAGCGTGGGTGCCGTCTGCGGCGCGAACAGCGTCTCGTCCCAGCGGCCTTCGCCTGCGATCGGCTGCGGCCGGGCGCGCACGCGCGCGGTCGGAAAGAACAGGTGGTAGCAGCCGCACGGGTGGATGCTGTCGTAGACGAGCGGCTCCAGCGACCCGGCCTCCAGCGTCACACGCCAGATGAGGCCGTCCAGATGCCCGGCCAGCGGATCGAGGCGCCATTTTGGCGGCCGCCCCGGGAACCAGAACGTATAGACGAGTTGCGGCACCATGCGGCCGGCGAAGCGGGCGAAGGTCAGGCGCGCGTAGGCGACCGGCTGCGCCGTGTCCACCGCCACGCGCCGGCCGCCATCGGACCAGCGCAGACGGCCGATGCGATCGTGCCCGTCGACGGTGTCCACCTCCAGGAGCGGCGCGTGGCGCGCGAACAGCGCCTCTACCGTGGCAGCCTCCAGGCGCGGCAGGCCGAGCGCATCGATCTCCTCGGCGCGCGCCTGGCCGTGCGACAGCAGCAACGGCGCGCGCGGCGCGTAGCGGGTCAGCGTGCCCGCGACCGGCAGCTGCGCCAGCGACGTGGCGAAATCGGCCCGCACCTGTCGCTGCCAGCGCCGCACGCCGGCGGCGAACGCGAGTTTCGTCAGCGGATACAGGCCAAGCGCCCGCTGCACCGTCGAGTAATCGTCCGGCACGCGCGCGGCGGCTGCCAACTCGTGTCGCCGCGCGGCGTCCTCCGCGGCCAGCTGCACGCGGCAAGCGGCGAGCGCCTCGGCGTCGGCCTCCGCGAGCGCCGGATCGGCCAGTTCATAAGTGCGCGCCGCGCGGTCGAGTGCGCCGAGGCGATCGCGCCACGCCGCCCAGGCCGCGTCGTCCGTGGGCGCTGGCCGCAGCAGCGCCGACAGGCGGTCGACGCGCAGGTACGGAAAGCCGGCGACGCGCGGCGCGAGCGCGTCGCGCCGGCCGGCGGCATCCACCGCCGCGTCGATGCGGGCGAACAACCGCGCGCACTCGCCCACCGCGTCGGTGCGCAACAGATGCTCGGCGATCGGCGGCCGCGCGTAAGGATCGACGCTCGCGCAGCCGGCGAGCAGCAGCGCGGCGGCCGCCAGCGTGCGCATCAGCGCGATGTGCGGCGCAGCGCCCGCTGGCGGCGCACGATCTCGGCGGCGAGCGCCTCGAAGTTGCGCTGCATCGTCTGCCGCACCGCGAGCGTGCCGAGCAACGGCGGCAGGGCGAAGGTGGGGGCGAAGCGTGCCCGGTAGGTAAGTTGCACCCCATCGGCGAGCGGCGCCAGCTCGTAGGTGCCTTCGAACTCGGTGACCGGGGCCTCGTCGGCGTCGGCCGGCGAGGCCGGCAGCGCGCGCGCCCGCACGCGCAGCGGCGGATCGTGCTGCACCTCCAGCAGCACGCTCACCTTCTGCGCGAAGAACAGAAAACGCAGCGCGCCGTGTTGGCGCACCAGCAGGCGTTCGCCGCTGCCCTCCGGTTGCCGCGCCAGCACGGTCGAATGCGTCAGGTCGGCGACGATCTGCGGCAGGCTCTCGTAGTCGGTGATCGTCTGCCAGGCGATATGCAGGTCGGCGGCGAGGGCGGCGCTGGCGCGCACGTGATAGACGCCGCCGTCGCGGGCGACATCGAAGACGGTGGAGGCGGCCGCACCGTTAGCGGCGAGCGCGATCAGCAAGGAGGCGAATCGCCTGCGCGTTGGTCCAGGAGAAACAGCGGTCGGCGGCGGCGCGCCACGGCAGCCACTGGTGGCGCGCGTGTTCGCGCGGCGCCAGTCGCGGCACGAACGGGGCGGCAACCGCCAGACCGAAAACATGCTCGGTATTATGGGTGACGCCCGGCGCATAGCGGTGCCGCCAGTGCGGATAGATCGCATAGCGGTTGATCCGCCGCCAGTCGTCGAACGCCGCCGGCGCCGCCACGTAACCGGTTTCCTCTTGCACCTCGCGCGCGCAGGTGTGCGCCAGCGGCTCCTGGGGCGAGGCACGGCTGCCGGTCACGGACTGCCAGAAGCCGGGGTGGTCCGCGCGCTCCAGCAGCAGCACCTCCAGCGCCGGCGTGTAGATCACCACCAGCACCGATTCCGGGACCTTGAAGCCGGCCGGCGGCGGCGCCCCGGCATCGGCCGCCTGCGCCATCGCGCCGCCGCCGGGCATCGCGCGCTCCGATCAATAGACGAGGATCGGATTGATGATCGCCTGCACGGCGCCGGTAATGCGCGGCGGGCCGAGCGTGAACAGGCCCTCGTAGACGCCGTCCTTGACCGCCTCCTCGGCGACCACGTTCTCCAGGATCATGATCCCGTGCTGGGCGAGCAAAATCTGGTGCACGTGGAAAATCTTCTTGGGGTCTTCGAACGGCAGCACCTCCAGCCCCCAGGTGTCGGCGCCCACCATCGCCACGCCGAGCTCGGCCAGATAGCGCGCCCCGTCGACGCCCAGCCCGGGTTCGACCGAGCCGTAGCGCTTGTCGTCCTTGCCGATCAGCTTGGTCCAGCCGGTGTAAAAGATCACCACGTCGCCCTTGTTGATCTTCATGTTGCCCTGCCGCTTGAGCGCCGCGTCGATCTCCTTGCGGTTAAACGCCGTGCCCTCCGGCACCGGGTCCTTGCCGAACAGGCCGACCATGTCCAGGATCACCGCGCGGGTGGCGATGGCGGGCACGGTTTCGATGCCGAACTTGGTCAACCCGCCGGGCTGCACGAAATCGCGCGCGCGCGTGCAGTTGTAGTAGACGTTGTCGATGCCGACATGGCCGAGACCATCCAACTGCGAGCCGATGCCCACCCAGCCCATGATGATGTCGTCGTTGTAATTGGTCTTGGTCTCGCCGATCGAGCGGCCGTCCTCCTGCCCTGGCGTGAGCACCGTCAGCGAGAAAGTGCGCGGCGGAAACGCCGGCGTCCTGCTGTTGGTCTCGATTCCCATGCGGATCGCCTTGCCGCGCTTGACCAGCTTGGCGGCCGCGAGCACGTTCTCGCGCGTGATGTGGTTGAGCGCCCCGATCTGGTCGTTCGGCCCCCATTTGGAGCGGTAACAGGTCTCCAGCGGCTGGGCGGCGGCCACGCCGGCGACTGCCGCCAGTCCGACGGCGACTGCGATCTTCTTCATCGTTCTTGCCTCCTTGTCTGCGCGGACCGGCGGGGCGGCGCCGGTCCGTCGTCACCCTGCGGCGGCCGTCTGCGCGACCGCCCCACCCCCGGAACAATCGATCTCCACTGCCGCGACCGTCTGCTCTCCCCAGCCCTGCGTCGGCAGGCGTTCCTCCACCGGGCGCTGCGCGCAGGACGCCGCCGGCGGCGGCGCGGCGGCGAACGCCACGTACCAGGTCTCGTCGAACAGGCGCACGCGCAGCGGTTCCCCGCGCGGCAGCGGCGCAAAGGCGATCTCGAAGGTCAGCACCAGCCGCGCCTCGCGCCGGGCGACCGCGAGCGGCCGCGCGATGTCGAATGGCAGGGCGCGGCCGGCGTGCACGAGCGTGAGCAGGTAGTTGCGGCGGGCGAGCAGCGCGGCGTTGCCGGCGGCAAACCGCGCGGCCCGTTCGGCATCGAGCGCGCCGCCCTCGGCCGCCAGCGACCGCAGCGCGAGGGCGCTCGCGGCCTCGTCCATCGTCCACTCGATGTGCAGCCCCGCCAGCGTGCCGTCGCGCAGCACCGGCTGCAGGGCGTAATCGAAGATCACGTGCGGATGGGCGAGGACGGCTGGAAGCCATAGCGAAAGCAGCGCGGCGAGCAGGCGCGCCCGCGTTCGTCGGCCCCGCCCGATGCGGGGTGTACAAGCCGCCATCGAAACCATGCGATGGCGGCGCATGATACGGAGCGCGCGCCGCTTTGCCGTCGCCGCGGCCGTCACGCAATCAGGCGGCGGCCGACCCGCAGGCAGCGACGATCGTGGTCAACTCGGGCCCGGCCGGCCCGTCAAGCGGGCGGGCCCGTCGGCGCGGCAGGGCGTCCGCCTACCCCGTTGCGGGTCGCACGCGCTCGGCCGCCTCGGCACGCAGGCGAATGTGCAGCTCGCGCAGCTGTTTCTCGTCCACCGGGCCCGGCGCCTGCGTCAGCAGGCACTGCGCGCGCTGCGTCTTCGGAAACGCAATGACATCGCGGATCGATTCGGCGCCGGCCATCAGCGTGACGATGCGGTCCAGTCCGAAGGCGATGCCGCCATGCGGCGGCGCCCCGTACTGCAGCGCATCCAGCAGGAAGCCGAATTTCGCGCGCGCCTCCTCGGGTCCGATTTTCAGCGCGCGGAACACCTTTTCCTGCACGTCCACGCGGTGGATGCGCACGCTGCCGCCGCCGATCTCCCAGCCGTTGAGCGCCAGATCGTAGGCCTTGGCCAGGCAGCGCGCCGGGTCGCTTTCCAGGTGATCGAGGTGCTCATCCTTGGGGCTGGTGAACGGGTGATGGGCGGCGACGAAGCGCTGCTCCTCCTCGTCGAACTCGAACATCGGAAAGTCCACCACCCACACCGGCCGCCAGCCCTCCTGCAGCAGGCCCTTGCGGCGGCCGAAGTCGGAGTGGCCGATCTTCACGCGCAGCGCGCCCAGCGCGTCGGCGACGATCTTCGCGCGGTCGGCGCCGAAGAAAATAAGGTCGCCATCCTGCGCGCCGGTGCGCGCCAGGATCGCCGCCAGTGCTGCATCGTGCAGGTTCTTGACGATCGGGCTCTGCAGGCCGTCGCGGCCGCGGGCACGTTCGTTGACCTTGATGTAGGCGAGCCCCTTGGCGCCATAGATGCGCACGAACTCGGTGTAGGCATCGATTTCCGAGCGTGCCAGGTCCCCGCCGCCCGGCACGCGCAGCGCGGCCACGCGGCCGTCCGCGAGTTCGGTGGCGGCTCGGAACACCTTGAACTCGACGTCGCGCATCACGTCGGTGAGTTCCGTCAGTTCTAGCGCCACCCGCAGGTCCGGCTTGTCCGAGCCGTAGCGGGCCATCGCCTCTGCATAAGAGAGCACCGGAAACGGATCCGGCAACTGCACCTGCAGCACGCGGGCGAAGATGGTGCGCACCATCTGCTCCATCAGGGCGCGGATCTGCGCCTCGTCCAGAAACGAGGTTTCGATGTCGATCTGCGTGAACTCCGGCTGCCGGTCGGCGCGCAGATCCTCGTCGCGGAAGCACTTGACGATCTGGTAGTAGCGGTCGAAGCCGGCCATCATCAGCAGCTGTTTGAACAGCTGCGGCGACTGCGGCAGGGCATAGAACATGCCCGGATGCACGCGCGACGGCACCAGATAGTCGCGCGCCCCCTCCGGCGTGCTCTTGGTGAGCATCGGCGTCTCGATGTCGATGAAGCCGTGCGCATCCAGAAATTGGCGCGCTTCCATGGCCACGCGGTAGCGCAGCTTCAGGTTGCGCTGCATCGGCAGCCGGCGCAGGTCGAGCACGCGATGCGTCAGCCGGGTCGCCTCCGACAGATCCTCGTCGTCGAGCTGGAACGGAATCGGCACCGACGGGTTCAGCACCGTGAGCTTGCGGCACAGGACCTCGATCTCGCCGGAGATCAGGTTCGGATTGGCGGTGCCCTCGGGCCGCTTGCGCACGACGCCCTCCACCTGCAGGCAGTATTCGTTGCGCACGCGCTCGGCCGTCTCGAACACCGCGGGCTCGCTCGGGTCGCACACCACCTGCACCAGCCCCTCGCGGTCGCGCAGGTCGATGAAGATGATGCCGCCGTGGTCGCGCCGCCGGTGTGCCCAGCCGTACAGCGTCACCGTCTGGCCGATGTAGCGGCCGTCCACCCATCCGCAGTATTGCGTTCGCATGTTCGCTCCGTGAAAAGGGCGGCCGCGGGTGTTACCCGGCATCCGCCGCGCGGCGCGGCTCGCGCGCCGGGTCGCTGGTGAGCGCGGCCGGCCGCGGCCCTCGGGCGCGTGCCTCGACCGGCGCGACGACACCCAGCGAGATAATGAACTTCAGCGCCTCGTCCACCGTGATGTCGAGCGCTTTCACCTCGGCCGGACGCACCAGGATCGTGTAGCCTGAGGTCGGGTTGGGCGCCGTCGGCACGAACACCGTCACCACATCCTCGTGCAGCGCGCGCGCCACGCTCGCGCCCGGCGAGCCGATCAGGAACCCGACCGCCCAGTGGCCGCGCTGGGGAAACTCCACCAGCACCGCCTGCCGGAACGCGTTGCCCTTCGGCGAGAGCATGGTGTCGGACACCTGCTTGACGCTGGAGTAAATGGAACGAACGATCGGGATCCGCGCCAGCAGTTGCTCCCACCAATGCACGAGACGCCGGCCGATGAAGTTGTGCGCAAGCAGCCCGGTGGCGAACACGACCAGCAAGGTGAGGACCACGCCCAGGCCGGGCACGTCGAAACCGATCGCCTGGCGCGGCTGCCAGTGCGTCGGCAGCAGCAGCAGGGTGCGGTCCATGGTGGAGACGATCGCGTCCAGCACCCACAGCGTGACCGCCAGCGGCACCCAGATCAGCAGCCCCGTGATCAGATACTTTTTGAACATCGGTGCAGGCGGTCAAACAAAAAGGCCGCGGCGGGGCCGCGGCCGCTTCGGCGGGGCTGCGCCCTCACGTGCACGCGGGGCAGGCGCCGGCGCCGCAGGTCGCGGGCGCGCTGTCGCTGGCGGTGGACGTCTCGCCGTCTTTTTTCTGCTCTTTCTTGCCGCCGCTGCCATTGCTGTTCTTGAAATCGGTCACGTACCAGCCGCTGCCCTTGAGCTGGAAGCCGGCGGCGGTCAGCTGTTTGGAGAAGCTTTCCTGCCCGCAGGCGGTGCAGACGGTCAGCGGCGCATCGGAGAACTTCTGCATCACGTCCTCGCTGTGCCCGCAGGACGAACACTTGTAGGCGTAGATGGGCATCGTGGCCTCCGCTTGGATCGTACGGGGCAAATTATAGGGGGCGGGGCATCCGCTAGCCGGGAAAATACGGGCGGACGCCGCCGCTTCAAGCCATCGGCCGGTGGCCCGTTTGGCTAGGCCGGCTCGCGGAACGGGTACGGGCCGTCGAACCGCCCGACGTAGCCGGTGTGCGTGACCAGTCCGCTGTCGGTCTGCACGTGCAGGTGGAACGCGGGCGGCTCCAGCACGAAATACGCTGGGGCCTCGGTGGACAGATCCAGCGCGACCTGGTGGGCGGGGCTGGGGCAGACGCTCGCCACCGTGCCGCCGAAGGCGCACATGATGGGCCGGTGCAGGTGGCCGGCGATCACGCGCACCACGTGCGGGTGGCGCCGCAAAATGGCGGCCAGCCGCGGGGCATCCGCAAGCGCGAGGCGGTCCATGTGGCCGATGCCGGTCGCAAATGGCGGGTGATGCAGCGCGACCACGGTGGGGCGGTCGCTGACCGCGAGCGCGCGCTCCAGCCACGCCAGCCGCTGACCGCACAGCGCGCCGCCGGCCTCGCCCGGCACTACGGTGTCCAGGGCCAGCAGCCGCAGCGGGTGCTCTTCGATGGCGTACTGCACGAACGGCTCCCACTGGCGCAGGTAGTCGTGGTCCGGGAAGGCGGCGCGCAGGGCGGCGCGGTCGTCATGGTTGCCCGGCAGCAAGTAAACCGGCAGGCAGCGCGTCAACGGCGCGAGCAGCTCGCGCAGCAGGCCGTATTCGTCGGGCCGGCCGGCGTCGACCAGGTCGCCGGTGACCACCACGGCATCGGGCCGCTGCGGCAGCGCAAGCAGCGTCTGCACGCAGCGCTCCAGCATCGTCGCGGTGTCGACCACCCCGTAGGCGAGCGCGCGGCCCGCCTTGATGTGCAGGTCGGAGATCTGGGCAAGCAGCATCGTCGGTCGCTCCCGCGGGGGACGCCGCGTACGGCGGCGTGACGCCGCCAGCGTAATGGCAATCGCCGCGCGCCGCGCCCCGTAAGATGCAGGAGCCGGAGACGTCGACCCGGCGCCCGGCCAAGCACTCGTCCTCGTCATGCGCCTGCGCGATTCGCTTGCGATCAGCCTGCGTGCGCTCGCCGCGCAGCGCATGCGCAGCGCGCTGACGCTGGCCGGCATCGCCGTCGGGATCGCGGCGGTGATCCTGCTGACCTCGATCGGCGAGGGATTGCACCGCTTCGTGCTCAGCGAGTTCTCGCAGTTCGGCACCCACGTGGTGTCGATCACGCCGGGCAAGGCGGTCACCGGCGGGGCCAACCCTGGTTTCCCGTCCTCGGTGCGTCCGCTGACGCTGGACGATGCGGCCGCCTTGGCCCGGCTGCCGAACCTGGTTGGCGTCACGCCCGGCGTGACCGGCAATGCCGAGGTCGAGGGCAACGGTCGGCTGCGCCGCACGATCGTGTACGGCACGACGGCCACCCTGACGCGCGCCTTCGGCCTGCAGGTGCGCAGCGGGCAGTTCCTGCCCGAGGAGGACGCCCAACATGCGCGCGCCTTCGCGGTGCTGGGGGCGAAGCTGCGCGACGAGCTGTTCGGCAGCGCCAATCCGCTCGGCGCGCGTGTGCGCATCGGCGGGCAGCCGTTTCGCGTCATCGGCGTGCTGGAGGCGCGTGGCCAGTTTCTCGGCATCGACCTGGACGACGTGATCTACGTGCCGGCGGCGCGCGCGCTGGAGCTGTTCAACCGCGACTCGCTGATGGAGATCCATTTAACGTACCGCGCGGCCGTGCCGGCCGCGCAGGTGGTGGAGGCGGCGCGCACGCTGCTGCGCGCGCGTCATGGGCGGGAGGACTTCACGATCGTCACGCAGGAGGACATGCTGCGCACGCTGTCCAACATCCTGGACGTGCTGACGCTGGCGGTCGGGGCGCTCGGCAGCATCTCCCTGCTGGTCGGTGCGGTCGGCATCGCCACGATCATGACGATCGCGGTGGCCGAGCGCACCAGTGAAATCGGGCTGCTGGCGGCGCTCGGGGCGCGCCGGCGCACGATCCTCGGGTTGTTCCTCGGCGAGGCGGTGGTGCTGGCGGCGCTCGGCGGGGCGCTCGGGCTGGCGGTCGGCATCGGCATCGCGCAGGTTCTGGCGCTTGCGTTGCCGGCGCTGCCGGTGCGCACGCCCCTTTATTTTGCGCTGCTGGCGGAGCTGACCGCTATGTTGATCGGCCTGGCCGCCGGGGTGCTGCCGGCGCGGCGCGCGGCGCGCCTCGATCCAGCGCAGGCGCTGCGCGCCGAATGACTTCGCCGCTCAGCGGCGCGACATCGTGCCGCCGCGCTCGCGCCAGTAGGTCTCGAAGGCGACGCGCTGGTAATGGTTGCGCAGCACGAAGTCGGCGAAGTGCAATGCCTCGTTCGCGTCGCGCAGCAGGCCGGCATGGCGCACCAGCTCCTTGCCCGCCGTGTCCACGATCAGCACCGTGGGCGTGCCGCGTACGCGGGCCACGGTGCGCGCGAACTCCTTGCTGCGCATGCTGCGGCCGTTGAAGTCGGTCATCTCGTCGTCGCCGTTGAAGTCCACGTGCAGCACGCGGAAGTGCCGCCGGTAGTAGTCCTGCACCGTCACCTGGCTGAAGACGTTTTTCTTCATCGCGATACAGGGCGGGCAGTCCTCGGCGGCGAACATGATGAAAAGGCCGCGCTTGCCTTCCTTGCGGGCCAGTTCGAGCTCCTCTTTGAGGTCGCCGAAGCTCGCCTGGAAGAAATGCGTCATCGCGTCGCGCGTCTGCGCCACGGCAGCCGTCGCCACGGCGAGTGTGAGCGCGCAAACGAATCGGAGCCAGCGCGGCATGGCGGCCTCCAGCTAGCGGGGCGGGTCGCCGGTTATCTTACGCCTTGACCTTCACCCGTGTCGGGGGGTCGATGCGGATGCGCTTTTCGCGCCGCAGATGGGCGGCCACGACGTCGAACACTGGCGGCCCATCGACGTCCATCATCGAGGCCCAGCCGGCCGCCTTGTAGCGCTTGTCCGGCTGCATCGGCTGCCCGCCGATGCGCAGGTCCGAGATACGGGACCCCAGCTTGGCGGTCGGATCGATCGTGTAGGTGACGCCGCCCACGCGCACCATGTCGCCGCCCTGCCGGTAGTAGGGATCGGCGTTGAACAGGTTGTCGGCGACGTCTTCCATGACGTTCTTGATTTCCTCCCCCGTCATCTCGCGCGACCAGGTGTTCGGATAGGTGAGCGCCGTATGCGCGTACACCTGCTCGAGCGTGATCGCTTCGCCGGGCAGGACGGTCGTGCCCCAGCGGAAGCCGGGCGAGAAGGCCACCTGGGCGTCGTAGTGGCGCAGCAGCGCCTGCAGGATCACCTCGTCGAAGGTGCCGTTGAAGTTGCCGCGCCGGTACAGCAGCGATTCGGACACCGCCAGCTTTTCCGCCAGCCGCGCCTCGTACGGCGCGCGCACGCGGGCGATCAATGCCGCCATCGCCGGATCGGCCGGGATGTACTGCGACAGCACCGGGATCAGCTTGTAGCGCCAGGCGCGCACGCCGCCGCCCTGCACGTCCAGATCGAGGCGCGACAGGAACTTGCCATGCGCGCCGGAGTTCACCACCAGGGTCTGCCCGACCTGGATCGGGCGCGGCAGGCCGTCGTGCGTGTGTCCGCCTAAGATCACGTCGATGCCGCGCACGCGTTCGGCCATCTTCAGGTCCACCGCCACGCCGTTGTGCGACAGCACGACCACGGCGTCGACCTTCTCCCGCTCGCGCAGCGCCTCGACGTGCTGCTGCAGCTGCTCGTCGCGGATGCCGAAGCTCAGATCCGGCACGAACTTGCGCGGGTGCGAGATCGGCGTGTACGGGAACGCCTGGCCGACGATGCCCAGCCGCGCGCCGCCCAGCTCACGCACCACGTAGGGCTTGAACACCGGCTCGCCGGGCGGGCCCCAGGAGATGTCCATCACGTTGTGGGCGACGAACTCGCCGCGAAAGCTGCCGCGCCTGTCCTTGTCGCCGAAGATCTGCTTGACGCGCTCGATCCCGAAGGTGAACTCCCAGTGCGGGCACAGGACGTCCACCCCCAGCTCGTTGATCGCCTGCACCATGTCCTCGGCCTCGGTCCACAACGACGTGGCCGAGCCTTGCAGCGTGTCGCCGCCATCGAGCAGCAGCGTGCGGCCGGGACGCTCGGCGCGTACGCGTTTGACCAGCGTGGCCAGGTGCGCGTAGCCGCCCATCGGGCCGTAGCGGCGCGCCAGGCTGGCGAAGTCCAGGTGCGCAAGCGCATAGGCCTCGGCGGTGCCGCGCTTGACCCCGTAGTGGGCGAGGAACTCGGCGCCGGTCAGATACGGCGGCTTGCCCTTTTCCGCGCCGATGCCGAGCAGGGTGTCGGGCTCGCGGTAGTGCACCGGCAGCAGCGTGGCGTGGCTGTCGGTCATGTGCAGCAGCGTGACGTTGCCGAGCGGCTCGAACTGCAGCAACTGCTGCGGGGTCGGCGCGGCCCACACCTCGCCGCGCGCGACCCCGTACGCGCCGGCGATGGCGAAAAACTTCAGCAGATCGCGGCGCGTGACTTCCATCGCATCCCTCCGGGCCGTCTCAATGCGCGAGCCGCGGCACCTGCAGGCGGTCGCCGCGCTGCGTCTGCTTGGCGACGATGTAGGTCTCCAGGTCCGCATACTCCGGGGCGTCGCCCGGCAGCATGTTGGCGCGCAGCGGGGTCATGCACCACTGGAAGCGCATGCGGATGTCGATGAGTTGGTTCCAGTTGGTGCGCCAGTACGGGTGGTTGACCATCGCGTCCTTCTCGACGTCGGCGAGGAACCGGCCGCCGAGGAACTTGCGTCCGCCGCCGCGCTCGGTGTGGCAGTGGATGCAGGCCTGCCCGCGCTGACCGACGCGGCGCTTGAACAGCTCCTCGCCTCGCTTGATCGCCGCCTGCACGTTCGGGTTCTTCAGGTCGATCGCGTACGGCATGTCGTAGGACTGCATCTTGATCAGGATCGCCATCGTCATGTTCGGGTCGGCCTGCGACGGCAGCTCGATGCCGGTGGTCTCGGGCGCGTGCACGGCGAGGAAATCCTCGATCGACATCATGCGGCGGTACTCGCCGAACCACTTCGGATAGCGCGTGGCCACGCCGACCATCGACTTGATCACGCCCAGCGTGCGCTTCTCGTCCGCGGCGCCGATCGCGCCGTGACAATCGGCGCAGGACCGGCCCTTCGGCCCCTTCTGATTCCACAGCGGCACGGCGATCGCCTCGGTCAGCGCCACGCCGGGGTTGGCGGTCGGATCGAGCGGATCGCCGTACTCGGGCCGCACCACGTCGCGCGTGCGCGGATCCCACTGCTTGTCGTCGGTGACTTTCTCCGGTTGTCCGGGCGGATTGCCTTTCAGCGACTGCAGGTAGGCCACCGCGTCCATGATCTCCTGCGGCGTCCACATGCCGGAGGCCCCGAACGGCGCCATCGGCGTCTCCTCGCCGTACAACACCCGCGGGTCCCAGATGATCTGGTAGAGGAAATCGTCGGAGATACCGCGCGCGCCGATCGCGCGCAGGTCCGGACCGACGTTGCCGGCTGGCCAGACGGTGACGTCCGGAATCACGTGGCAGGCCGTGCAGGGACCCTTGGCCGAGTTCTTCAGCAGCTCATGGCCGCGTTTCGGATCGCCCTTCAGGTTGGCCGGGAACTGCGCTTTCTGCGGTGGGAAGTACGTCTTGCTGCCGGTGGCGTACGTCGGCCAGTCCTCGAAATTTGTCGGCGCGCCGAACACCGGATAGCGGCGCTGGACCTTCTTGCCGTCGACCTCGACGATCCGCCCCTGCGACAGGTCCGAGGCGCGCGTCTTCCACTCCCTGGAGGTCACCGGCTCGACCACCGTCGCGCAGGCGCCGATGGCGGCGGCACCCGCGACGGCCGCCGCCCAGCCGACGAACGCCCGCGGCCCGCGAAAAGCCCACTTCATCTGCTGTCTCCCGCAAAGAGGGCCCGCGCGGCGGCGAGCCCGGATGGACCTAGAACTTGATCTCGGCCTGCCCGGTGTAGGTCTTGCCCTCGGTGTCGTAGAAGGTGACCTTCACCACACCCGGCTGCGAGACCTTGACCGGAAACACGAACAGCGGATTCTGGCTGACGGCCTGCGTGGTCTCGGCCTCGAACACCGTCTTGCCGTTGTAGGTGGCCTCCACTTTGTGGATGAAGTTGTAGTTCTTCATCACCGGCTTGCCGCCCTGCATCTGCAGCGTTTCCATCGGATGCGTGACGAGCACCCGCACCGTGACCACCTCGCCCGCTTTGGCTTTTTCCGGGACGCGGATCCGCACTTGTCCAACCGACATCGCCCTGTCTCCTCGTGTCTCGACTTCGGCCCGAGCGCGGTCAGCCGCCGCAGCCGCCGACCGTGACCTTCACTTCCTGCTTGGCCTCGTACAGTTGGCCGTTGCTCATCTCGGCGATCACGCGCACGTCCGAGGTGGCAGCCAGCCGCACGTTGGTGGCGAGCGAGGCCGCGCCGGCCTCCGGCGTCAGCGTGAACTTGGCGTTCAGCGGCCGCCGGTTCTTGTCGGCGATCACGTAGACGTGCTTGACGTAGTTGTCCGCGGCCATCGGCAACCTGGCGTCGATCTTGATCGGCACCACCGAGCCGTTTTCCGCGATGGTCGGTGCCTCCAGCTTGATGCGGTCACCGGCGGGCTGCAGCGGCCGATTGCCGAACAGCCGCGCGATCGTGTCCTGCACCTTCTCATCCGGCTGCGGCATGCCGGGTGCGGTCTGCTGCGCGTGCAGCGGCAGCGCCGCACCGAGCGCGATGGCGCCGGCGGCGAGGGTGGCGCCACCGACCACCCGCAAGGCCTGGCGACGCCCGTAAGCGATCTTCTGCTGCATGAGAGCCTCCTCGTCGATGGAGCGAAACGTTTTTGACAAGCTAACACCTCTAACCGGCGAGGGGTTATTACCCGCAGGGCGTATGCGGCCGCCGCCGTCAAGTGTTGATAATCACGCGCTGCTATCCCGGACGATGAGGGTTTGCACGCATGGAACTGAACATTCATACCGCGGTGCTCGGCTCCGCCTTCCTGCTGGCCGTCGTCCTCGGGGCGGTGATGGCGAAGACCAACTTCTGCACGATGGGTGCGGTTTCGGACTGGGTGAACATGGGCTCGCTCGGGCGCCTGCGGTCCTGGCTGCTCGCGGTGGCGGTGGCTGCCGGGGGGGTGCTGGTGCTGGAGTTGGCGGGTGTGATCAGGCTGCCCGACAACACGCTGCCGCCGTACCGGACGACCCAGTTCGCCTGGCTGCGCTACCTCGTCGGCGGCCTGCTGTTCGGGGTGGGCATGTCGCTCGCCGGCGGCTGCGGCTCCAAGACTCTGATCCGCATCGGCGGCGGCAGCCTGCGCTCGCTGGTGGTGGCGGCGCTGATCGCCGGCGTCGCCTACGCGATGTTCACTACCGACCTCTTCAACGTCGCGGTCATGAGCTGGCTGCAGCCGACCATCGTCAATGTGGCTGCCTTCGGTGCCACGGGACAGAACGTCGACGCGCTGGTGAGCGCCGCCACCGGCAGCGATGCCCGCCTCACCCGCGCGGTCGTCGGTGCGCTGATCGTGGCCGGCCTGCTGTGGTTCGTGTTCAGCGCGCCGGCGTTCCGGCGCAACGCGAACAACGTGATCGGCGGCCTGGTCGTCGGCGCCGCCGTGGTGGCTGGCTGGTTCATCACCGGCGGTCCGTGGGCCGAGGACTGGCGCGAGTACGCGATGTTTGCCGCCGACCGGCCCAGCCGCGTGGAGGTGCAGTCGCTCACTTTCATCTCGCCGATCGGCGACACGCTGCGCTATCTGCTGTCGCCCACGCGCCCGAGCCTGCTGACGTTCGGCGTGATGACCGTCTTCGGCATGATCGTCGGCTCCTTTTTGTACGCGATCGCGACGCGCAAGTTTCACGTCGAGTGGTTCGCCTCCTGGAGCGACTTCGTCAACCACGTCGTCGGCGGCCTGCTGATGGGCTTTGGCGGTTTCGTCGCGATGGGCTGCACGATCGGCCAGGGCGTCACCGGCGCCTCCACGCTGGCGCTCGGCTCCTTCATCACCCTGGCGGCGATGATCGCGGGCGCGGCCATCACGATGAAAATCCAGTACCGCTTCGCGTGAGGCGGGCGCCGCCTGCGGCGGGTATCCTCGCGGGCATGCCTCGCCTGGCACGGCAGCTTCGATGAGTCGCGCGTTCGACCTCGAACGCTTGCGCGTCGCGCCGGGCGCGCGCGTGCATCTGAAGCGCTGGCCGACGCGCATCGATCCGTTGTACGACTCGCCGCAGGACTACGAGGCGCAACTGGCCGCCAACCGCGAACGGCTGGCCGAACTGCAGGAGAAGCTGTACGCGCACGACCGCTATGCGCTGCTGCTGATCTTCCAGGCGATGGACGCCGCCGGCAAGGACAGCGCGATCAAGCACGTGATGTCGGGCGTCAATCCGCAGGGCTGCCAGGTCTACAGCTTCAAGCACCCGAGCGCCGAGGAACTGGACCACGATTTCCTCTGGCGCACGCAGCGCGCGCTGCCGGAGCGCGGCCGCATCGGCATCTTCAATCGTTCGTATTACGAAGAGGTGCTGATCGTGCGCGTGCGGCCGCAGATCCTGGCCGCGCAGAAGCTGCCCGCCATCGACGGCGACATCTGGAAGCAGCGCTTCCGCTCGATCGTCGATGCGGAAGCGCATCTGCACCGCAACGGCACGCGCATCGTGAAGTTCTTCCTGCATGTCTCACGGCAGGAGCAGCGCAAGCGGCTGCTGGCGCGCATCGAGGATCCCAACAAGCACTGGAAGTTCAATCCCGCCGACCTGGAGCAGCGCGCGGTCTGGGACGACTACATGCGCGCCTACGCGGACTGCCTGCGCGCCACCAGCACGAAGCACGCGCCCTGGTACATCGTGCCGGCCGATGACAAGAAGAACGCGCGCCTGATCATCGGTCGCATCGTGATCGACACGCTGGCGGCCCTGAAGCTGGCCTACCCGACGCTCGACGCGGCACAGCGGCGGCGGCTGGCGGCGGCGCGGCGCGCGCTGCTCGCCGAACGAGACTGACCCCGTCAGCGCCGGCTGGCGCCCTTGCCGCCGAACATCGGCGACGAATAGAGCTCGATCAATGCCCGCGCGTCGAGCAGTAGATCCATGCCCGGCCGCCCCTGCTTGTTCATTTCCTCCACCCAGGCCGCGTACAAAGGGGGCGTCAGGCTCTCCCAGCGCGACAATTCGCCGTGCGGCACGACGTTGATCGCGTTGCCCTGGTCCAACGCGGCCTTGCGGCCTGGCTTCGAGCCGTCGATCATCAGGCGCCCCAGCTCGGTGGAAAACTCCACCCCCGCGTTGCGGTCGATCACGGCGCGCAGGTCGGGCGGCAGGCTGCGGTAGCGCTCCCAGTTCATTGCCACGATCAGCACCGCCGTGTAGAGCGCCGGTTTCAGCGGGTCGGTTTCGGAGTGGAACTTCACCAGCCGCTGCAGCCGCGTCGGCGGCACCGCCTCCCACGGCAGCACGGTGCCGTCGAGCGCGCCCTTGGCGATGCCCTCCAGCATCGCCGGCAGCGGGGCCGTGACCGGTTCGGCGCCCAGCGCTGCCAGCAGCCGGCCGACGAAGCGGCTGGGTGCCCGCAGCTTCTTACCTTTCAGGTCTTCCAGCGTACGCACCGGCGCGCCGCGCATATGCAGCAGCCCGTCATCGTGCACGTGTAGCGCCAGCACCTTGACCTCCTTCAGCTCGTGCTGCGCGTAGCGCATGTAGTACTCCCAGACCGCGCGCGAGGTACCGTCGGCCGATTTCGACATGAACGGCAGCTCGAAAACCTCCAGCAGCGGGAAGCGGCCCGGGGTGTAGCCGGCCAGCGTCCAGCTGATGTCGACGAAGCCCGTGCGCGCTTGATCGAACAGCTCGTTCGGTTTGCCGCCCAGACCCATGGCCGGGACGATCTGGCAGCGCATGCGCTGACCGGAGCCGCGCTCGATGCGCTCGCACCACGGCTTCAGCGCTTCGCTCGACTCCGGCGGCAGGAAGTGGTGCACCCGCAGCACGATCTGGGGTTGCGCCCATGCGGGTGGCGCCGCCGGCGCGAGCAGCGCGATGGCAGCGACGGACAGGATCGTGACGAGATGGCTTTTCATCGATGGCGACGCGACGAGCACAGACCTCCGCCGCGCGCGACGGCCGTACGCCTCGCAGATCGCGGCGGGCGGGAAATTCGGTTGCGCCGCCGACCCCGTCTATCGAAAAAGCGCGCGCCCTTGCCGGATTTCTGCAAATGCAGGGGGCGACGCGCCCGTGGCGGCGCGAAGGGGCGCTGCCCCCGTCTGTCCGGCGCGCCCGCGGTCAGCCGTCCGCGGCGGCGCCGAAGCGCACGCGCGCCGGCGCGGTGGCGCCGCCGGTGATGACGAAGCTCATCGCCTCGTCCATCGACCAGTCCGTTGGCGTGCAGTGCTCCAGCGGCACCAGCTCGATGTAGCCCGAGGTGGGGTTGGGCGAGGTCGGCACGTACACGGCCGCGATCTTGCGGCCGGATGCCTCGTCCTCCAGCACGCGCGTGACGAAGCCCACCGCGCGCAGCTCCGGCGTCGGAAACGGGATCAGCACCACCCGCTGCACCTCGCCCGGCTTGTCCTTGACCACCGACAGAAAGCGCTTCGTGCCGCCGTAGATCGCCGCCACCAGCGGAATGCGCTGCACGACGGCCTCCAGCGCCTCCAGAATGCGGCGGCCGACCACGCGGCTCGTTCCCCACCCGAGCAGGTACAGCAGCGCCAGCGAGACGAGCGCCGCCAGCAGCGACTGGAACCACGAATCGACCAGCGCGTCCGCGAGCGCGGGAGACATCCGGCGCAGCGCCGCCGCCAGTGCGTGGATCCAGGGGCTGCCCAGACGCGACAGTTGCGTGAGCAGGAAATCGAACACCAGCCAGGTGACCCATAGCGGGGCGGCGGTGATCAC
>JANWUU010000332.1 GCA_025057735.1 Burkholderiaceae bacterium | reverse complement strand
CACATCCAGCGCCTGATGGTGACCGGCAATTTCGCGCTGCTGGCGGGCGTGCAGCCGCAGCAGGTCCACGCGTGGTATCTCGCGGTCTACGCCGATGCCTTCGAATGGGTCGAGCTGCCGAACACGCTCGGCATGAGCCAGTTTGCCGACGGCGGGCTGCTCGCCTCCAAGCCCTATGCGGCAAGCGGCGCCTACATTTTCCGCATGTCGGATTACTGCCGCGGCTGCCGCTACGACGTGCGCGACCGCGCCGGGCCGGACGCCTGCCCGTTCAACGCGCTCTATTGGGACTTCCTCGCCCGCCACGCGCAGTCGCTGGCGCGCAATCCTCGCCTGGCACAGGCGTACCGCACCTGGCAGCGCTTCGATGTCGGGAGCCGGCGCGCGCTGCGCGCCCGCGCCGACTGGTTGCGCGCCCATCTGGAGACTTTGTAGCCCCGCGCGCAGGGCCGTGCTGCAATTCCCCGGCATGCACTGCGAACTCGACCATCTGGTGGTGGGCTGCGCCGATCTCGCGCAGGGCGTGAGCTGGGCCGTGCACACGCTGGGTGTGGCCCCGCAGCCGGGAGGACGGCATGCCGTCATGGGCACGCACAACGTCCTGCTTGCGCTCGGGCCGCGCTGCTATCTGGAGCTGATCGCCATCGATCCGCTGGCGCCGCCGCCGGCGCGCATGCGTTGGTTCGCGCTGGACGATGCCGCGCAGCGGGCGCGGCTGCACGAGCGGCCACGGCTGCTCGCCTGGGTGGTGGGCTGCGACGAGCTGGACGCGGCGGTGGCGCAGGTGCCTGCGCTGGGACGCGTGCTCGCGATGGCGCGCGGCGATTTCCGCTGGCGCATCGCGGTGCGCGACGACGGCGCACCGCCACTGGATGGCGCGCTGCCGGTGCCGATCGCCTGGGAGGGCAGCGCGCATCCGGTTGACCGCTTGGAGGAAAGCCGTCTGCGCCTGCAGGCGCTCGAAGTCGTGCATCCGCAGCCGCTGGCCGTGCAGGAGAGCTGGCGCGCGCTTGGGCTCGCCGCACCGCCGTCGCTGCTCGGCGGGCCGGCGGCGTTGCGCGCGCGGCTGCACACCCCGCGCGGCGCGCTGCTGCTCGACTAGGCGGGGAGCGGCGGCAGTTCGAACACCGCCTGGATGCGGCCCGTTTCGATGCCGCGGTGATTGCGCAGCGCCGTCGGCGCGAAGCGCGCCAGCGGTGTGGCGGCAACGTCGGACAGCAGCCCCAGTTGCTGCAGCGCTGCCACGGTGGCGACCGCCAGTGCGCGGGCGTTGCCATCGGCGATGCGGATGGCGATGCCGATGCCGCGCGAGCGGACGCCGATCGCCTGCACACCGTCGGCGCCGATCTTGCTGACCCAGTCGCCTGCGCCGGTCTGCATCAGCGCGAGATCGATGCGACCTGTGCCGGAAACGAGGTCAGGATGGCGCGTCATCGCGAACGCGACGGCGGCCAGAGCCGGCGTGCGACCGAGCGCCAGCGCGGCGTAGGCCTGGGCCAGGCGCACCAGCGGCAGCGCGTAGTTCGGTGCGCTGCAGCCGTCGGTGCCGCGCGCGATCGGATCGCCGGCGGCGAACCCCTGCACCCTCTGGCGAATGCGCGTCTGCAGCTGCGAGTCCGGCTCCAGGTAATCCGACAGCGGCTGCCCGATCAGCCGGCAGCCAGCGAGGAAACCGGCATGCTTGCCGGAGCAGTTATGGTGCACCGGCCGCCAGCGTGCGCCCGCCGGCGGCAGCGTGTCGTTGGCGCTAAAAAAAAGCGGCGGATGGCAGCCGCACTGCAGGTCGCGTTCGTGCGCGCCGATGCGCGCCAGCATGCGCTGCACGATCTGCACGTGTACCGCCTCGCCGTTGTGGCTGGCGCACATCAGCGCCAGTTCGTGCGAGCCGAAGCCGAAGCGCTCCATGCCCCCCGCCTCCACGAACGGCAGGGCCTGCAGGGGCTTCAGTGCCGAGCGCGTGAAGTTGAGCGCCCGCGCGTCGCCGCAGGCGGCATGCAGCACGCCGTCGGCATCGGCGACGGCGATCGAGCCGTAGTGCACGCACTCGGGCATGCCGCCGCGCGTGGTCACGACCAGCGGCACGTGCTGGGGGATCTGCATCGGATCGACGTCGCCCGGGCACGCCGGGCGGAGCGGAGAAGACGGGCGCGGATTATGCCGGCGCCGCCGCCGTCGCCGGCAGGCTACGGCGGAAGCGGTTCAGCTCCTGCACCGACGCGAAGGTGCGCCCGAACAGCAGGCCGAGGTTGTGCAGGATGCGCTGCACGACGCGTTCCTCCCAAGTGGCGTCGAAGGCGATCTGCCGGTCCAGCCAGCGCTCCAGCCAGTGCGGATCCGGCAGGCGCGACTGCACGGTGTCGCGCGGGAACAGCGCGCGGTTCACGTGCAGATTGGTCGGATGCAACGGTTGCGAGGTGCGACGGCTGGCGGCCATCAGCACGCCGATCTTGGCGAAGGCCGCGCGCGCCGCATCGCCGTACTGCGCCAGATACTTCTTCATGTAGCGCAGGTAGGCGCCGGCATGGCGCGCTTCGTCTTGCGCCAGCAGGCGGTAGATGTGCTTGATGACCGGCTCGGTGTGCCACTGCTCGGCCCGCCGGTACCAGTGGTTGAGCCGGATCTCGCCGCAGAAATGCAGGGTCAGGGTCTCCAGCGGGGGCGCCGGGTCGAACTCGAAGCGCACCGCGTGCAGCTCCTGCTCGCTGGGCGCAAGCTGCGGGCGGAAGCGGCGCAGGTATTCGATCAGCGCCAGCGCGTGCTTCTGCTCCTCGTAGAACCA
>JANWUU010000165.1 GCA_025057735.1 Burkholderiaceae bacterium | reverse complement strand
TGGTGGCGATAAAGCGGGCGCGATTCTCCGGCGTGTCCGGCGCGCCCATGAAGCGCTCCAGCATGCCGGTGGCGCCGATCACCGGGCAGATGGCGTTGACGCGGATGCGGTCGGGCGCCAGCTCCACCGCCATCGATTTGGACAGCAGATTCACCGCCGCTTTCGAGCCGTTGTACCAGGTCAGCCCCGGTCGCGGCCGAATGCCGGCCGTGGAGCCGATGTTCAGGATCACGCCGCCGCCCTGCGCGCGCATCAGCGGCACGACGGCAAGCGCCATCAGATAGATCGACTTGACGTTGACGGCATAGACGCGGTCGAAGGTCGCCTCGTCGACCTCCAGCAGCGGCATGTTCCGGTGCGTAAAGCCGGCGTTGTTGACCACGATGTCGATGCGCCCGAAGCGCTGCCGGGTTTCGTCCGCCAGCGCCTGCACGTCGGCGCGGTGCGCGACGTCGCAGGCGCGCGCGGCCGCCGCCGACCCCAGTTCGCCGGCGAGGCGCTGCGCGCCTTCCTCGTTGATGTCGCCCAGCATCACGCGCGCGCCTTCGGTCACGAAGCGGCGCGCGATTTCCGCGCCGAAACCGCTCGCGCCACCGGTGACGATCGCGACCTTGCCCTGCAGTCTGTTCATCCGACCCACTCCCCCCTGCGGCCGGCCACCGGCCCGCGGCGCGATCGTAGCCGCAGCCGCGCCGGCCCTCAGCGTCCGAACCGCTCGCGCAGCACGCGGTGCAGGATCTTGCCGGTGGCCGTGCGCGGCATCTCCTCGTCGCGCACGAACAGCACCGAACGCGGGCGCTTGTAGCCGGCGATCCTGTCCCTGCACCAGTCGATGATCTCCGCCTCGGTGGCCGTGGCCCCAGGGCGTAGCACGATCACCGCGCGCACCGCCTCGCCCCATTTTTCGTCGGGCACGCCGATCACCGCCACGTCCTGCACGGCAGGGTGCGCGCCCAGCACGTTCTCCACTTCCGACGGATACACGTTCTCGCCGCCGCTGATGATCATGTTCGCCTTGCGGTCGACGAGGTAATAAAAGCCGTCCTCGTCGCGCCGCGCCATGTCGCCGACCGTGCAGTAGGCGCCGCGGAACGCCTCCGCCGTTTTCTCCGGCAGCTTCCAGTAGCCGTCGAAGCAGTACGGCGTGCGCGAGTAAAGCTCGCCGACCTCGCCTTCCGGCACGTCGTTGCCGTGTTCGTCGAGCAGCCGCACGCGGCCGGTGCCGGTCCATTCGCGTCCGACCGAGCCGAGCTTGGTCAGCTGCTCCTCCGGCCGCAGCAGCGTGACCCAGCCCGCTTCGCTGGAGCCGTACAGCTCGAACAGCCTGGAGTTGCGGAAGTGCTCCAGGATCGCGAGCTTGGTGTCGCGCCGCGCAGGCGCCGAGGAGATCAGCAGCGTGGTGACGGAGGCGCCGCTGTAGCGCGCCTTCACCGCCTGCGGCAGCGACAGCATCATGATGTAGTGCGTCGGCACCAGCGACGTGAACGTGATCCGCTGCGCGGAGAACGTGCGCAGCAGGTGCTCGGGATCGAAGCTCGCGCGGTCGTAGACGTGGCAGGTGGCGCCGATGTAGGCGAACGTGGAGCCGAAATAAAGCGAGTTCGCGTGGCACAGCGGCATCACCAGCAGGGCGGCGTCCTCGCGCGTGAAGCCCATGTCGAACGCGGTGACGAGCGCGAGCAGCGCGCCGGCGCCGTGGCTGCGGATCGCGCCTTTCGGCTTGCCGGTGGTGCCGGACGTGTACATCAGCGCCCACGGATCGCGCGCGCCGACCGCCACCGCCGGGGCGCCGGCCGCCGCCTGGGCCATCAGCGCCTCGTAGCCGCGGTAGCCCGCCGGCGCAGCGTCGCTGCCGAAGTGAACGTAGTGCAGGTCGCGCGGCAGCTCGGCGCGGATCGCCTCGATGCGATCGACGAGCGCCTCCTGCACGATCAGCGCGCGCGCCTCGCAGTTCTCCACGATGTAGCGGATCTCGGGGGCGGCGAGCCGGAAGTTGATCGGCACCGCGATCAGTCCGGCCCTGGCGGCGGCGACGTAGATCTCCAGCCACTCCACGCAGTTGTAGGCGAGGATCGCCACGCGGTCTCCCGGCGCGAGTCCGAGGCCGAGCAGCGCGTTGGCCAGGCGCGTGGCGCGTTCGTTCCACTGCGGATAGGTGAGCGCGCGGCGGGAATCGGCCGCCCCGATTTTCTGCGGATACAGCGCGGCGTTGACCGCGACCGCTTCGGCGAGCGTCAGCAGCGCCATGGTCGTTCCCGCCTCAGTGATGCGCGCGGCGACGGCGCTCCGCGTCGTCCCAGGCAGTGAGCGCCTGATAGTCCGGCACCCAGCCCAGCCCCTTGCCGGCGTCCGACGACGGCGCATCGCGCGTGACGACGACGTCCAGGAGCGCCGGCGCCTGCGCGAATGCTTCCTGCAGCGCGGGCACCAGGCGCGCGGGGTCGGTCACGCGCTCGGCATGCAGGCCAAAGGCGCGCGCCATCTGCGCGTAGTCCGAATACTGCAGCGTGGTGCCGACCACGCGCCCGCCGTAGTTCGTTTCCTGGTCGTAGCGCTCGATGTTCCAGGCGGCATTGTTGGCGATCACGAACACCGCCTTGGCGCCGTGGCGCTTGGCGGTATCGATCTCCATCGCGTTGATGCCGAAGGCGCCGTCGCCGCTGACGACCACGACCTGTCGGTTCGGCTGCGCGAGCGCCGCCGCCACCCCGTACGGCACGCCCACGCCCAGGCAGCCGAACGCGCCGGAATCCAGATACGTATCGACCGCCAGACCCATGCGCGCGAAGGACAGGATGTCGCCGCCGTCGGCGATCGCGATCGCATCCGGTTTGAGCACCTGGCGCAGCGCGGCGAAGATGCGGTTCGGGTGCATGTGGCCGTCGCGGCCGGCCGGCGCAGTGGCGAGCGTCTGCGCGTATTGGCCGGCGCGCCGCACGTGCTCGGCGCGCAGCGCCTCTGTCCAGCCCCGATCCAGTTGCGGAGATGGCGCGCCGACCTCCGCCGCCAGCGCAGCCAGCGCGAGCGCCGGCGTGGCCAGGATCTCCACCGCCCCGCGGCGGTTGTCCTGCAGCTCTTCCGCGTTGTCGGCGATGCGCAGGAAGCGCGCCTGCGCGAACACCGCCGGCGAGCCGTACGCGAGCTGATAGTCGAGCTTGCGGCCGACGACGATTGCAAGATCCGCCTCGGCCATCGCGCGTGCGCGCACCGCGCCCACCACCGCCGGATGAGTGGCCGGCACCAGCCCCCGGCTTTCCTGCGTGTCCAGATACACCGCGCCGGTCGCGTCGAGCAGCGCGCGCAGCTCGCGCGCGGCGGCGCACGCGCCGCGGCCGCTGATCACGAGCGGCCGGCGCGCCGCGCGAATCAACGCCACCGCTTCCCGCACCCGGTCGGGATCCGGCGGCAGACGCAGCGGCGGCCGCGCGCGCAGGTGTTCGTCCAGGACTAACGCCGGCGCGACCGACTGCCGCAGCACGTCGGTCGGGATCTCCACGTACACAGGCCCGGGCGCGGTGCCAGCACCGAGCGCCGTGGCAAGCGCCTTATCCAGATCGCGCGCAATGTTGTCCGCCACGCGCAGCGTGCGTGAAAGGCGCGTCACCGGCCGCAGGATCTCCACCTGCGGGATGCCCTGCAGCGGGCCGAGATCGTCCTGCGGGCAGGGCGCGCAACCGCCGATCAGCAATACCGGCACGCGCTCGAGCTGCGCGTTGGCCATCGCCGTGACGCAGTTGGTGACGCCCGGCCCGGCGGTCGCCAGCGCCACGCCGAACCCGCCCGTGAGCACCGCATGCGCGTGCGCCATGTGCACGGCCGCCCCCTCGTCGCGCACGTCGACGATGCGCACGCCGCGCTGCGCGAGCTCGTCCCAGATCGGCTGGATGTGTCCGCCCTGCAGCCCGAACACCCG
>JANWUU010000187.1 GCA_025057735.1 Burkholderiaceae bacterium | reverse complement strand
CGATACAGCGGCGGCCGCGCCACGTACACGTGGCCGCGCTCGATCAACTTCGGGAAATGCCGCAGCAGCAGCGTCAGCAGCAGCACCTGGATGTGCGCACCGTCGACGTCGGCATCGGCCAGGATGCAGATCTTGCCGTAGCGCAGCCCGGACAGATCGACCTCCTGCTCCGGCCCATGCGGATCGACGCCGATGGCAACCGCGATATCGTGGACCTCGGCGTTGGCGAACAGGCGGTCGCGCTCCACCTCCCAGGTGTTCAGCACCTTGCCGCGCAGCGGCAAAATGGCCTGGAATTCCTTGTCGCGGCCCATTTTTGCCGAGCCGCCGGCCGAATCGCCCTCGACCAGGAAGAGCTCGTTGCGGGCGATGTCCGTGGACTCGCAGTCGGTCAGCTTGCCCGGCAGCACCGCCACCGCCGATCCCTTCTTCTTTTCGACCTTCTGTGCGGCCCGCGTGCGCGCCTGCGCCTGTCGGATCGCCAGGTCCGCCAGGCGGCGCCCATACTCGGGATGCTGGTTGAGCCAGAACTCCAATTGCGGGCGCACGAACGAGGCCACCAGCCGCACGGCGTCGCGGCTGTTCAGCCGCTCCTTGATCTGGCCCTGGAACTGCGGATCGAGCACGCGCGCGGACAGCACGAAGCTGGCGCGCGCGTAGACGTCCTCCGACAGCAGCTTCACCCCCTTGGGTAACAGGTTGTGCGCGTCGATGAAGGCGCGCACCGCCGCGAAGACGCCTTCGCGCAGGCCGGCCTCGTGCGTGCCGCCGGCGGGCGTCGGGATCAGGTTCACGAACGATTCGCGCGCCAGCGGTCCCTCTTCGGTCCACGCCAGCACCCAGCGCGCGCCCTCGCCCTCGGCGAACGTCTCGTCGTCGGCGGCCGCATAGCCTTCGCCCTCGAAGGGCGGCACGAGCGGCTCCGCACCCAGCGCCGCAAGCAGGTACTCCTGCAGGCCGCCCTCGTAACGCCACTGCCGTACCGCGCCGGTCCTCTCGAGCGTCAGGGTCACGGTGCTGCCGGCCAGTAGGACCGCCTTGCTGCGCAGCAGCCGCTCCAGTTCCTCGAGCGACACCTGCGCGGAATCGAAGTACCGCGCGTCCGGCCAGACGCGCACGCGCGTGCCGTGTTCCGGGTCGCCCGGCTGCGCAGGACGCGCACGCAGCGCTTCGGCCACCTCGCCGCCGGCGAAGGCCATGGTGTGCACCTGCCCATCGCGCCAGACCGTGACTTCCAGCCGTTTCGACAGCGCATTCGTGACGGACACGCCGACACCGTGCAGACCGCCGGAAAACGAATACGCGCCGCCGGCGCGTTTGTCGAACTTGCCGCCGGCGTGCAGGCGCGTGAAGACGATCTCCACCACCGGCAGCTTCTCCTCGGGGTGCAGGCCGACCGGAATGCCGCGCCCGTCGTCCTCCACGGCCACACTGCCGTCGGCGTGGACGGTCACGTCGATGCGAGAGCCGAAACCGGACAGGATCTCGTCGGCGGCGTTGTCGATCACCTCTTGCACGATGTGCAAAGGCGAATCGGTCCGCGTGTACATGCCCGGCCGCTGGCGCACCGGCTCCAGCCCCTTGAGGACGCGGATCGAGGCTTCGTCGTACGCAGCGGCGCGCGCGCGCGCGCGAGGCAGGCTGCTCATCGCGGGAATGTCGTGCGGGAGCGGAAACGAGAGGGCGCGGATTTTATCCACACGATGTGTGGATAAACCCGGGGTCGGTGCCGCGCAAACCGCGAGCGGACAAGGCCGCAGGTCGGTTGCCTCGTCATCGGGCAGTCACGTGCACCGGACCCACGCGGGCGCGCCGCCCTTCCGGGCCGGCATTGCACCGCACCTATACTCGCGGCAAGCCGGTCTCGCCGTAGTTCAATGGATAGAACGGGGTCCTCCTAAGACTCAAATCCAGGTTCGATTCCTGGCGGCGGGATGCAGCGCCTCGCACCGGTCGGCGGCAGGTAGGTGGGAAAGACGTCCACGGGAGCAAGGCGTTTCCCGGCCACGCGACCGCTCGACAAGAACTTGAACGCCCGCCCGCGCCGTGTCGTCGCCGCCCGCGCCTCCGCCGCCGCTGCCGCCCTCCGCGCCGCCGGTGCGGCGGCTAGCCGCGATCCTGATCGCGGACGTCGCCGGCTACAGCCGGCTGATGGAGCGCGACGAGGCCGGCACCCACCTGCGCCTGCGCGAGATCCGTGCCCAGGTGACCGATCCGGCGATCCAGCGCCACGGGGGACGCATCGTGCGCACCGCAGGCGACGGCATGCTGGTGGAGTTCGCCAGCGCCGTGGAGGCGCTGTCGGCCGCGGTGGCCATCCAGCGCGAGATGGCGGCCCGCAACCGCGACTTGGCAGCCGATTCGCGCATCGAGTTCCGCATCGGCATCAACGTGGGCGACATCATCATCGACGGTCACGACATCGCTGGCGAGGGTGTGAACGTCGCCGCCCGGCTGGAGGCCCTCGCCGAGCCGGGCGGCATCGCGCTGTCGCGCGCGGTGCGCGAACAGGTGCGGCAGGTGGTCGGGGTACGCCTGGCCGACGCCGGCACCCATCGCGTGAAGAACATCTCGCAGCCGATCCGCGTCTACACCGTGCAGCTCGAGGGCGAGGCGCGCCGCGCAGCCCGCCTGCGGCTGCGCCGGTGGCGCTTCCGGTGGGCGGTGGGGCTCGCCGCCGCCGGCGCCCTCGTCCTGCTGGCCGGCGTGCTGCTGCTGCGGCCACCGCTCGCGCCGCCCGCCCAGTCGCTGGTGGTGCTGCCGGTGACCCTCCTGCCCGGCAGCGCGCCCGAGACCGCACTGGCCGAGAGCTTGACCGTCGAACTGACGAACGCGGTCACGCGGTTGTACAACGTCGTCGTCCCGGCACGCGCCGACGCCGCCCGGGTCGCGCGCGAACCGCACGACCTGAAGGCGATCGGCCGGGCGCTGAACGTGCGTTACGCGTTGGAGGTGGCGCTCGCCGCCGACGGCGAGCGCGTGCGCGTGCTCGCGCAACTGTCGCGCACGGACAACGGCACGCAGCTCTGGAGCCAGTCGCTGGAGGCGACGCGCGGCGAAGACAATCTGGCCCTCGATGTGGTCGGCCGCATCGCCGACTCGCTGCGGCTGCAGTTGCGCCATGCCGAGCTGCGAAGGCTCGCGCACGTCGAAGAGGCGGCCGCCGACGCCTACACGCTGGCGCTGCGCGCGCGTGCCCTGCTGCCGACCACGGAGGACGCGCGCGGCATGCAGGAGGTGCGCCGCCTGTACGAACTCGCGTTGGCACGCGATGCCGCACATCCGCCGGCGCTGGCAGGACTGGGGCTGACGCTCGCGGTCCTCGCAGAGGACAGCGAGGACGAGCGCGAGATCGCCGATTTGATGCAGCGCGCGCAGCGCCTGTCGGCGCAGGCGCTCGCGCTCGCGCCGAACGATGCCGAGGCGTGGGTCGTACGTGCCGGTGTGCTGATGCGGTCGCAGCAGTCGACGGCGGCCGCCGAGGCGATCGAGCGTGCACTCGCCCTCAACCCGTATCTGAGCGAGGCCTACGCGATGCGGGGCCAGCTGCTGATCCATGCCGGCCGGATCGAGGAGGCGCTGCAGGCGGTGGAACGTGGCATTCGGCTCAATCCGGTGGCCGATACGGTCGGCATCCAGCAGAACGTGCGCTGCCGCGCCCTGCTGTACCTCGGCCGCTACGCGGAGGCCATCGACGCCTGCTATCGTGCGACCACCTTCGCGCCGGAGTGGCCCGATTACATGCTGCTGGCGGCAGCGGCCGCGATGGCCGGCGACCTGGCGCGCGCCGCCGCCGCGCGCGACGAGCTGCTGCGCCGCGCGCCCTCCTTCCGCATCGGCTGGCTGCATGAGTTCAACACCGACATCGCCGAGCGCACGCGGCAGGCGCGCGAACGGCACCTCGTCGCGGGGCTGCGCCGGCTCGGGTTGCCCGACTGACGCATCAGCGCAGCGCCAGCAGGAGGCCGAGCGGTACGAAGACCAGGGCCGCTAGGTTGCCGAGCAGCACGATCGAGGCCACCTTTTCCGGCTCCTGCCCGTAGACCTCGGCGACCATGAAGTTCAGCACCGCCGGCGGCAGGACCGCGAACAGGACGAGCTGCCCCCAGGCATTCCGGTCCAGGTCGAGGAAAGCATCGGCCGCCCAGGCGCCGGCCAGGCCGGCCACAGGGCAGACGATCGCGCCGGCGACTCCGATCGGCCAGGCGCGCAGGTTAACGTCGATCAGCCGCACGCCGAGCGCGAACAGCATCAGCACGATGCCGGCATCGCCGAGCATCTTCAGCGGCGT
>JANWUU010000130.1 GCA_025057735.1 Burkholderiaceae bacterium | reverse complement strand
CCGGGCGATCTGGCCGCGCTGCTGACGAACCTGGAACGCAACGACGTCCTGTTCATCGACGAGATCCACCGGCTGTCGCCGCTGGTGGAAGAGATCCTGTATCCGGCGCTGGAGGACTTCCAGATCGACATCATGATCGGCGAGGGGCCGAGCGCGCGTTCGATCAAGATCGATCTGCCGCCGTTCACGCTGGTGGGCGCCACCACGCGCGCCGGCATGCTGACCAATCCGCTGCGCGACCGCTTCGGCATCGTCGCGCGGCTTGAGTTCTACGACGAAGCGGATCTGACGACGATCGTGCTGCGCTCGGCCAAGCTGCTCGGGGCCCGCATCGACGAGGACGGGGCGCGCGAGATCGCGCGGCGCGCGCGGGGCACGCCGCGCATCGCCAACCGGCTGCTGCGGCGCGTGCGCGACTACGCGGAGGTGCGCGCGGGCGGTCGTATCACGCGGGCGGTCGCCGATGCCGCGCTGGCGATGCTGGAGGTCGACACGCTCGGCCTGGACGTGATGGACCGCAAGCTCCTCGGCGCGGTCATCGAGAAATTCAGCGGCGGCCCGGTCGGCATCGACAATCTGGCGGCCGCCGTCGGCGAGGAGCGCGACACGCTGGAGGACGTGATCGAGCCGTTCCTGATCCAGCAGGGGCTGCTGCAGCGCACGCCGCGCGGACGGGTGGCCTCGGTGGCGGCATATCGCCATCTCGGCCTGGTGGAGCCACCCGGCATGGGGCGCGAGGACAGCCTGTTCTGAGTTCGCCGCACTGCGGTAGTGGAATCGCTCGACGCCGGCGGCGCGCGATGGAGCGACTAGAATCGCGCGCTTTGCAAATTCCCGAATGGGGCTGCATGGACTTTGCGCGTCGGCAGCGCAATCCTGTCCGCCATCTGGTCAGCATCGGCGCGGTGGTGCTGCTCCACGTGTTGCTGATCTGGGGCCTGATGAGCGGGCTCGCCCGCAAGGTGGTCGAGGTCGTCAAAGGCCCGATCGAGGTGAAGGTCATCGAGGAGGTGGTGAAGAAGCCTCCGCCGACGCCTGAGGTAGTGCCGCCGCCCCCGAAGCTCGCGGCACCGCCGCTACCGTTCATCCCGCCGCCGGAGGTCAACATTGCGCCACCGCCGGTGCCCGCGCCGACCATCGCGCAGGTGACGCAGGAAGCGCCGCCCGCCCCCCAAGCGCCGGTCATTGCGCCGCCTGCGCCGGCGGCCACGCCGGCGCCACCGGCGCCACCGCCGCCGCCGGCCATCCGCAGCGCGCAGGTCGCCTGCGCCAACTACCGCGAGGTCATGTCCTCGATCCAGTACCCGCGCGAGGCACTGCTCGACGGCATCGAGGGCGAGGTGCTGATCGAGTTCACGGTCACCGCCGGCGGTGAGGTCCGCGATCCGGTCATCAAGTCGTCCAGCCACCGCGTCTTCAACCGCAACTCGCTGGCGGCGGTCGGCCGGCTGCAGTGCCAGGGGCTAGGGCAGGACGTCCGCGTCCAGGCCCCCATCAGTTTCAAGATTCGCTGACATGGCGGGTGCAAGCCAGCTCACGAGGCCAGCGCTCGCGTGCGCCCGCCGGTCTTCCTTCAACTCGAAGTCATGAAAGGAGTGCGTTGCATGATCGATCCGGTCCGTCGTATCGCGGCCTGCCTCGCCTTCGCCTTGCTGGCGGCGGGGACTGCGGCGCAGGCTCAACCCGCCGGCCCTGCGCCCGCGCCCAACGCCGCGCCGGCAGCGCCCGCACCGGTTGCGCCCACCGTCACCAAAGAGGTGATCGAGAATCCGTACGGGCTCGAGGCGATGTGGAAGCAGGGCGACTGGGTCTCGAAGGGCACGCTGATCATCCTCGTGCTGATGTCGATGGGCAGCTGGTACATCATCTTCGTCAAGCTGTGGGAGCAGCACAAGCTGATGCGCGAGGCGCGCGAAGTCCGCAATACCTTCTGGAAGGCCCCGTCGCTGAAGGAGGGGGCACAGCGGCTGAAAAACGGCAGCGCCTACCGTTACATCGCGGAAACCGGGCTTCAGGCCAACGAGCACCACGAGGGAACGCTCACCGAAAACATCGACCTCAACACCTGGGTCACGATGTCGGTGCAGCGGGCCGTGGACACGGTGGGTAACCGCATGCAGGACGGCCTGGCGTTTCTGGCCACGGTCGGTTCGACCGCGCCGTTCGTCGGGCTCTTCGGCACGGTGTGGGGCATCTATCACGCGCTGACGGCCATCGGCATCGCCGGGCAGGCCTCGATCGACAAGGTGGCCGGTCCGGTGGGCGAAGCGCTGATCATGACCGCCATCGGACTGGCGGTGGCGGTGCCGGCGGTGATGGGCTACAACTGGCTGGTCCGGCGCAACAAGAGGGTAATGGAATCGGTGCGCAGCTTCGGCGCCGACCTGCATGCCGTGCTGCTGGGCGGCAAGGTCGAGGCCAAGGCCGCGGCACGCTGAGCGCCGGCAGCCACGGAGGAACGCCATGGCGATGAACGTCGGTCCCGCCGACGGCGGCGAGGACGAAGCCATCTCCGCCATCAACACCACGCCGCTCGTGGACGTGATGCTGGTGCTGCTGATCATCTTCCTGGTCACGATCCCGGTCATCACGCAATCGGTGCCGGTGCAGCTGCCGAAAGAGAAGAACGTCGCGCGCCAGACCAAGCCGGAGAACATCGAGATCGCCGTCACCAAGGACGGCGACATCTACTGGGGTGTGCAGCCGGTCAAGGATGACGAGGAGCTGGTCAACCGCCTGAAGAAGGTGGCGGTGATGGAACCGCAGCCGGAGGTGCATATCCGCGGCGACATGGCGGGCCGCTACGAATTCGTCGGCCGCGTGGTGTTCGCCTGCCAGCGCGCCGGCATCCAGAAGGTCGGCTTCATCACCGAGCCGCCCACGCGCGGCTGAGTAGGCAGCGATGGCCATGAACATCGGACCCGGCAGCGGCGGCCAGGAACCGGACGTGATGATCGACATCAACACCACGCCGCTGATCGACGTCATGCTCGTACTGCTGGTGATGCTGATCATCACGATTCCGGTTCAGCTGCACGCGGTCAATTTGAACATGCCGAGCGGCAATCCGCCGCCGCCGCTCGAGCAGCCGCAGGTGGTCACGATCGACGTCGACTTCGACGGTACCGTTTACTGGAACGGCGAGATGATTCCCGACCGGGCCACGCTGGAAGAGCGGCTCGCGCAGGCGGCCGCCATGCCCGTGCAGCCCGAGGTGCACCTGCGCCCGAACAAGCTGGCCGCGTACAAGGACGTCGCCGCGGTGATGGCCTCGGCGCAGCGGCTCGGTGTGGTCAAGCTGGGACTGGTGGGCAACGAGCAGTTCGTGCGGTGAGCGCCGTGACCGACGGAGTGCCGAACGCAACGCGCGCGAACGTGCCGTAAGCCTCAGATGCGCCGCACCCGCGCGGAATAGCCCTAAAGCCGCCGATCTGCGGTCAGCAGGACCATGCCTTCGCTGATCGCCTGCGCAACCAGCAGAGGCGATCGAACGGATCCGTGTGCAGCGCCGGCAGGCTTGCCGTGGCGAGGGCATGACGCGCACCGATCGGCAGCGGATCAAAGCCGCCGGCATCGATCCCGGCAACAAGGGCCGCCGGGTCGATCTCGAGCCGACCAAGGGGATCTTGATGCAACACCCCCAAATCGACGCACTGCCGAACATCTACGAAGAACGTCGGCGGCCGCACCGGCAGTCACGGCATCGCCGGTGTGCATAAACTGCCGCTACGATCGGATTTTGATTTAGAGGTCACCATGCACAGACCTTCCGTGGCCGCCAAGCCGCTGCGCGGCGCGGCGCTGGCGGCCACCCTGGCCGCCTTCCTCGCGCTCGCAATCGAGGACGACGGCGTGCGCGTCCGCTCCGCGCGGGCACAGGGCGAGACCGTGCGCGCCGAGGTCGGCAAGCCGCTGCAGGCGGCGCGCGATCTGATCAAGGCGCAACGGTTCAAGGAGGCGCTCGCCAAGCTGCGCGAGGTCGATGCGGTCCCCAACCGCACCGAGTACGAGAACTTTCTGCTCGAGCAGATGCGCGCCTCCGCCGCCTCCCAGGCCGGCGATTACGAGCAGGCCATCAAGTCGTTCCAGGCGGTGATCGCCTCCGGCCGCCTGTCGGAAGCCGAACAAGGAAAGTACGCCGCCAGCGTCGCCTCGCTCTACTACCGCGCGAAGGATTACGCCAACGCCGCGCAATGGGCCGGCCGTGCGCTGAAGACGCAACCGAACGACCAGGCCACGCGCACGCTGATGATCCAGTCGTACTTCCTGGCTGGCGACTACGCCGCCGCCAGCCGCGAGGCGCTGGCCGACATCCAGGCCGCCGAGAAGGCCGGGCAGACGCCGCCTGAGGACAAGCTGCAACTGCTCGCCAACATCGCCGCCCGCAACAGCGGCGACAAAACCGCCTACCTGGCAGCACTGGAGAAACTGGTCACGTATTACCCCAAGCGCGAATACTGGTCCGACCTGCTGCGGCGCATCGAGTCGAAACCTGGCTTCTCCAGCCGGCTGGCGCTGGACGTGCTGCGGCTGAAGCTCGCCACCCGGACGCTGGCCGGCGCAAATGAATACTTCGAAATGGCGCAGCTCGCGTTACAGGAGGGCCAGGCGGCCGAGGCCAAGAGGGTGCTCGACGAGGGCTTTGCCGCGGGCGTGCTCGGCAAGGGCCCCGAGGCCGAGCGCCACAAGCGATTGCTGGCGCTCGCCACGCAACGCGTCAACGAGGCACCGCAGGCACTCGCCGCCGCGGAGGCCGAAGCTGCCGGTGCAAAGGACGGCGCCGCCCTCGTGCGCATCGGGCTGGCTTACAGCGGGCTCGGCCAGCACGACAAGGGCATCGCGCTGATCGAACAGGGCATCGCCCGCGGCGGCATCAAGCGCATCGACGACGCGCGCCTGCACCTCGGCATCGCCCTGCTGCGCGCCGGCCAGAAGGCGCGCGGACAGCAGGTGCTCAAGACCGTGCGTGGAGCCGATGGAACTGCGGACCTTGCCAGGCTTTGGACACGGTTACCGTAAACACCGCGCAACCTCTGCGGCCAGCTCGCTAGCCGACTGACAAACCACCGTTGCCGTATTTCGCCTGAATTCATGATCGCGAGCTCGCGTCTGGCTAGACGCCTGCTTGCCGGGCTAACACGTTCGAGCGTCCCCGCCCACGGTCTGGTGCACGCCGGGCCGCCGGAGCCGCTGTCCGGCGAAGCCAACCGCGCCAGCCTCGTGCTCCTGCCCACCACTCGCCCGTCCCCAGACGCTGACTTCGCGGCGCGCGAGATTCGCCTTGCCCGTGCTTAAGCCGCGATCCGCTCGCAGAAGCCGGACGGAAGCGTCCTCGCGCCCTACGTACGCATGCGCAGCGCCGACAGCCGCCGGCGATACACTCGCGCCCCGTGACGAGCGCCGATGACGAGTTGCTGTGGCCCGTGCGCGTGTATTACGAGGACACCGACGCCGGTGGGATCGTCTATTACGCGAACTATCTGCGATATTTCGAGCGTGGCCGCACCGAATGGCTGCGCGCCCGCGGCGTCGAGAGCAGCCGGCTGGCGCACGAGCAGGGCGTGCAGTTCGTGGTCACCGCAATGCAGGTGCAGTATCGCAAGCCGGCGCGGTTGGACGACGCCCTGACGATCGCGACGCGCGTCGGCGCCTGGGGGCGGGCGTCGCTGACGTTCGAGCAGCGCGCGCTGCGCGGCGATGAGCTGCTGGTCGCCGCGCAGGTCCAGGCCGCCTGCGTGGACGTGCGCACGTTGTCGCCGCGCCGCCTGCCGACGGCGCTGCTCGAACGCCTGAACCGGACCTTGCCATGAATGCCGCCGCCGATCTTTCCATCCTGACGTTGATCGCCAAGGCCACGCTGGTGGTGCAGGTGGTGATGGCGCTGCTGGTGATCGTCTCGATCGCCTCCTGGACCGCGATCTTCTCCAAGGGCTTCGCGATCCGCCGCGCGCGCAAGGAGACGGAGGGTTTCGAGCGCACGTTCTGGAGCGGCGCCGAGCTGTCCAAGCTGTACGAGGCGGCGGCCAACCCGCGCCGCAAGACCGGCGCGCTGGAGCGCATCTTCGAGGCCGGCATGAGCGAGTTCCTGAAACTGCGCGGGCGCGGCGATGCGCAGGCCACCCTGGACGGCGCGCGGCGCGCGATGCGCGCGGCGTACCAGCGTGAGATGGATGCGCTGGAGGCGCGTCTGGCGTTCCTCGCCTCGGTCGGCTCGGTCAGTCCGTACGTCGGCCTGTTCGGCACCGTCTGGGGCATCATGCACGCGTTCACCGGCCTGTCGAGCCTGCAGCAGGCCACGCTGGCCAGCGTTGCCCCGGGCATCGCCGAGGCGCTGGTCGCGACCGCCATCGGGCTGTTCGCCGCCATTCCGGCGGTGGTGGCCTACAACCGGTTCGCGCACGACATCGACCGGCTGGCCAACCGCTTCGAGACCTTCATCGAGGAGTTCTCGAACATCCTGCAACGGCAGCGGTAGGAGGGGCGATGGCGATCCTGGCGCGGCGCGTATCCGGAGCCCGGCGGCGCATGCTGGCCGACATCAACGTGGTCCCCTACGTGGACGTGATGCTGGTGTTGGTCGTGATCCTGATGGTCTCGGCGCCGTTCGTGAATCCGAGTCTCGTGGAGCTGCCCTCCGTGGGCCGGGCGAGCCGCACGCCAGACAAGCCGCTCGAGCTCGTCGTGCGCGCCGACGGGAAACTGACCCTGCGCGAGGGCGGGCGCGAGATCGCGAGCGACCTGCCGGCGGCGATCGCCGCGATCGCGGAGCGCCAGAAAGCGAATCCGCAGGCGCCGACACCGGTGGTGATCGCGGCCGACAAGGATCTGAAGTACGAGGCCGTGCTGCGGGTGATGGATCAGTTGCAGCGCGCCGACATCAAGCGCGTCGGGCTGGCCGTGCGCGTGACGAAGTGAGGCTGCGATGACCGCCGCCGCGCTACCGCCGCCGCGCCGTCCGCGTACCCGGCACGACACGCTGCCGTCGCTCGCACTGGCGCTGCTGATGCACGCGCTGCTGTTCGGGGCGATCGCCTTCGTGGTGCGCTGGAACACCGGCGACCCGGGGCCCGTGGTGGCCGAGCTGTGGCCGGCACCGCCGGCGGTGGACATCGCTTCACCTGCTCCGCCGCCGGCCCCGGCGCTGCCGCCGCGGGCGGAGGACAAGCCGCCGCCGCGGCCGCAGGCCGACATCGCCGTGCAGCCGGAAAAAAAGACGGAGGAGAAAAAGCCGCCGCCGAAAAAAGAGGAGGCCAAGCAGGATCCGCTCGCGGACCTGCTGAAAAAGCAGGAGGCGCGCGAGCGCGAGCAGCGCGAGAAACTGCGGCAGGCCGAGGCGGAGCGGATCCTCGCGCAGATGGCGGCGGATCGTGCCGCGGGGGCGAGCCAGCCCGCCGCCGGCGGCAGCGCGCGCGACGCCGAGTATCGCGAGCGGCTGGCCGCGCTGATCCGCTCACGCATCGTGTACGCGGTGCCGGAGGGCACGGCGCCTTCGGTTTATGCGGACGTCCAGGTGGAGCTGCTGCCCAGCGGCGAGGTTGCGGCGATTCGGTTCCTGAAGCCGAGCGGACTGCCGGGCTACGACGAGGCGGTCGAGCGCGCGATCCGTCGCACGGATCCGTTTCCACGCAAGCCCGACGGCACGATCGACCGCACCATCGTGATCCGTTTCCGCCCCGTCGATACGCCGCGTTGAACGCGGCGGCGGGCCGCCGCGCGTCGCATCCCGCATCCGCCCGGACTCGCGCCGATACGCGGCGGCTCGTAAGGGAAGTTCCGAACCGTGCGCTTCCTATAATCCGCAGCCATGTTGCGCCTGAATTTCGCGTGGGTCCTGTCCGCGCTCTGGCTCGCGGTAGGCTGCGCTTACGCGCAGTTGCGGGTGGAGGTCACGGGTGTGGGCGCCAACCAGTTTCCGATCGCGGTGGCCACTTTTGCGCGCGACGGGCAAATCCCGCAGGACATCGACGCCATCATCCGCGCCAATTTGCAGCGCGCCGGCGTGTTCCGCCTGATCGACGCCGGCAGCGCCCCGCTGCCGGAGACCGCGCGCGTGGACTTCGCCGACTGGAAGGCCCGCGGCGCCGACGCGCTGGTGGTCGGCTCGGTGGCGCGCCTGGCCGACGGCCGTTTCGACATCCGCTTCCGCCTGTACGACACGGTCAAGCAGCAGCAGCTCGACGGCCTTTCCTACTTAAGCAGCGCAAACGACCTGCGCCTGCAGGCGCACCGCATCTCCGACCGCATCTACGAGAAGCTGACCGGCGTGCGCGGCGTCTTCGCCACCCGTATCGCCTACGTGGTGCAGCTCGGCAGGAACGCCTACGAGCTGCAGATCGCCGATGCCGACGGGGCGAACGCGCAGACCGCGCTGCGCTCGCGCGAGCCGATCATGTCGCCGGCCTGGGCGCCGGACGGCGTGCGCATCGCCTACGTGTCGTTCGAGAAGGGCAAGCCGATCGTCTTCGTGCACACGCTGACCACCGGCGAGCGGCGCGAGGTGGCCGCCTTCCGCGGCAGCAATTCCGCGCCCGCGTGGGCGCCGGACGGCAAGACACTCGCAGTCGCCTTGACGCGCGACGGGCCGACTTCGATCTACTTGATCAATGCCGACGGCACCGGCCTGCGCCGTCTGACCAACTCCGGCGCCATCGACACCGAGCCGAACTTCGCGCCGGACGGCAAGACCATTTATTTCACGTCCGACCGCGGCGGCGGCCCCCAGATCTACCGCATGGACATCAACGGCAACAATGTTCAGCGCGTGACCTTCAATGGCGACTACAACGTCACGCCGCGCGTCAGCCCGGACGGTCGCATGCTGGCCTATGTCGCCCGCCGCGACGGCAGGTTCCAGGTGCAGACGCTGGATTTGTCCACCGGCCAGGAGATGACGCTGACCGATACCGCGCTGGACGAATCGCCGAGTTTCGCGCCGAACGGGCGTTTCGTGCTGTACGCCACGGAGGTGGCCGGACGCGGGGTGCTGGCCGCCGCCGCGCTCGATACGCGTGTCCGCGCCCGTCTAAGCGGCCCCAATGGCGACGTGCGCGAACCGACGTGGGGACCATTCATCAAGTAACCGAGGGAGGATTTCCGATGCGCCACGGCAAGACCCTGCAACGACTCTTCGCCGCCTCGGCCGCGGCAACGCTCGCCGCCTGCACCAGCGTGCCGCTGGACGAGAAACCGGCGCCGGTCACGGAGAAAAGCGCACCGGCGCCCGCCCCCGCGCCCGCCGCGGCGCCCACGCCGGCGCCCGACACGCGCGCGGTCGCCCGGGTGGATACCGCGCCCAAACCGGTCGATCCGCTGAACGACCCGGCCTCGGGGCTGGCGAAGCGCGAGGTGTTCTTCGACTTCGACCGCTTCGAGATCAAGCCCGAGTACATCGGGCTGGTGGAAGCGCACGGCCGGTATCTGGCCGCGCGCAAGGACCGCAAGGTCGTCATCGAGGGCAACGCCGACGAGCGCGGCAGCCGAGAGTACAACCTGGCGCTCGGCCAGAAGCGCGCCGATGCGGTCAAGGCGCGGCTGAAGCTGCTCGGCGCCACCGAAGCGCAGATCGAGACCGTCAGCTTCGGCGAGGAGCGTCCCCGCTGCACCCAGCGCAGCGAGGACTGCTGGTCGCAGAACCGCCGCGCCGATATCGTGTACCGCTGAGCCGCACCCGCGATGCTGCGCGCCTTCTTCCTGGGCCTGAGCCTTCTGGCGGCTGCCGCGCCCGCGCGCGCCCTGTTCGGCGACGACGAGGCGCGCAAGGCGATTCTCGAACTGCGCAAGCAGCTCGCCGAACAGGACCGCCGCATCGCCGCCCTGCAGGCGCAACTGGACAAGCAGTCCGAACTCGTGGCGCGCCTGGAGCGGCTGGAGGCGGCGCAACGCGGCGCGCTGGAATTCGCCAACCAGTTGGACGCACTGCGGCAGGACATCGCCAGGCTGCGCGGGCAAATCGACCTGCTGACCAACGAACTGGCCGCTACCCAGCGCAAGAACCGCGACCTGTACGGCGATCTCGACGCCCGGCTGAAGAAGCTGGAGCCCGCGACGGTGACGATCGACGGCCGCCCCGCGCTGGTCGATCGCGCCGAGCAGGCCGCCTTCGATGCGGCGCTCGCGCAGTTCCGCGCCGGCGACTTCCGCGGCGCGACGGTCAGCCTGCAGGCCTTCATCGCCCGCTATCCGCAGTCGCCCTACGGGGCGGCCGCGTACTACTGGCTCGGCAACGCCCACTACCAGCTGAAGGACTACAAAGCGGCGATCGCCGCCCAGCAGACCGTGGTGGACAAGTACGCCGACTCCACGCGCGCGCCGGAGGCGTTGCTGAACATCGCCGCCAGCCAGATCGAACTGAACGATCGGCGCGGCGCGCGCGCCACCCTGCAGCGGATCATCAAGGACTATCCGGACACCGAGGCGGCGCGCCTGGCCAAGGAGCGGCTGCCGGCGACGGCGACGCGCTAGGCAGGCGCTGGGCCACTGGCTGCGCGCCGCCGCTGCCGGCGGTGCATACTCGCGCGCGACTCGCGCATCGGCGGGGCAGGTCTCACCGTGCGCTGCCGGGGCGCCCTGCCCCCGCGGCGGCTCGCGACGGTTTCTCGGCGCCTCGACGGGCGGCGGCGCGCCGGTCCTGAGCCTGCCGCAGGCCGGCGTACGATCGGCGCGACGAGTCGGTGAAAATGGAACCGCTTTCGCCGGAGACATTGCCTGCCCTCACCCAGCGCGTGCTGTGGGGTGCTTTTGCGCTCGCCTGCGTCTTCGGCGCGGTGGCCCAGAAAATCGGCTTCTGCACGATGGGGGCCGTCGCCGATTGGGTCAATTTCGGCGATACCACCCGAATGCGCCAGTGGCTGCTCGCCATCGCCAGCGCCGTGGCCGGCACGCAGCTGCTGGCCGCCGCCGGCCTCATCGACACCGCCGATGCCATCTATACCGGGCCGCGCTTGACCTGGCTTGCTTACGTCGTCGGCGGGCTGTGCTTCGGCTTCGGCATGGTGCTCGCCGGCGGCTGCGGCAGCCGCACGCTGGTGCGTATCGGCGGCGGCAGCTTAAAGTCCGTGGTGGTCTTTCTCGCCTTGGGGCTGAGCGCCTACGCGACGATGCGCGGCGCGCTGGCGCTGGTACGCGTCGGCGTGCTGGAGCCGGTGGCGCTCGAGCTGCCCCCGACGCAGGATCTGCCAGCCCAGGTCGGACGACTGTCCGCCCTGCCCGCAGCGGCCGCGCATGCCGCGCTCGGCCTGCTGCTGGCGGCCGCCGTCACCGTCTGGGTGCTGCGCGACGCGGCATT
>JANWUU010000066.1 GCA_025057735.1 Burkholderiaceae bacterium | reverse complement strand
CGCCTGCGACTCCTGCAGCGCCTCGCGCGTGGTGGACAGCCGCACCAGCACCTCCAGCCGCGCGGTCAGCTCCGCGCTGCTCGCGCTGCGGTCCAGGAAATCGGTGGCGCCGGCGGCGCGCGCCCGCTCGCGCTCGGCGGCCTCGTCCGGCGAGGTGATCACGATCACCGGCAGATCGCGGATGCGGCTGACCTTGGAGCTGCGCACGCGTGAGAGCAGCTCGAAGCCGTCCACGCGCGGCATCGCCAGATCGGTGATCACCACGCGGATCGCGGCATCGAGCAAGATCGCCTGCCAGGCGGCTTCGCCGTCGGCGACCTCGCGGATGTCGAAGTGCTCGCGGATGCTCTGCGTCAGCGACGCACGCACGATGCGGGAATCGTCGGCGATCAGGATGCGCGGCTTCGGTGCCGCGCGTTTGACATCGGAGGCGACGCTGGACACGGCCGGATCGGAACGGATGCGCTGCGCTGGCTGCTCGCTGCGGCAGGCCGCGGCGGAAAGGCACTTTACCCGAACCCGGCAGCGGCAACGGCCGGGGATGGACGAGAAAGCGCGGCAATTCGACTATCTTTCTCGCCAGCCCAACCTGAACTGGGGAGCGGGATGCCGATCGATCGCTGGATGCTGCGCGTGCTGCTGCTGGTGGCCGCCAGCCTGCCCGTGCCGGCGCGCGCCGACGGGCTCGGCGCCGAGGTGGCCCTGCACGCGCTTGCCTTGACCGGTGTGCCGTACCGGTTCGGCAGCGACGATCCGGCGCGCGGCCTGGACTGCAGCGGGCTGGTGCGCCACGTGTTCCGCGCCGTGGCCGCGCTGGAGCTGCCGCGGCGCGCCGAGGAACTCGGTCGTCTTGGGCAGGGGGTGGCGCCGGCGGAACTGAAGGCGGGCGATCTGCTGTTCTTCAACACGCGCGGGCGGCCGTTCTCGCACGTCGGCATCTACCTCGGCGACGGCCGTTTCGTGCACGCGCCGACGCGGCGGGGCGCGGTGCGCATCGAGGACCTGGCCGAGCGCTACTGGCAGCGCCGCTTCAACGGTGCGCGCCGCTTGCTGCCCGCGCCGCAGCCGCCGTCGGACGTGGAGCCTGGCGCGACCGCCGACCTGTCCTCCGTGCCTTAGCCGGCAGTGCCCTCTGCGCCGGCCGCCGCGCAGGGGCCGAGCGACCTTCCGCGCGCAGCGCGACGTCCGGCGCGCGCCTTGCCGGTTTTCCGTCACCCGGATACCCAGCATGGCCGTCGGTCCGCTGCCGGGACGTCGTGCGGTCGTGACGGAATCGCTCGCAAATGAGAAGAATTTGCATTTGTGAGTTGTTCCCGCTATGCTCCCGGCCGTCGTCGATGCGAACGGAGGAAAGGACGATGAATCGGAAAGCAACGGTCGGGCGCGGCGAGGCGTGGCTGGAATTCGGCCTGCGCGCCGTGGTGGTGGCGGCGGTCGTCGCCAGCCTGTTGAGCGCGCGGCAGGGGTGGGCGCAGGCGCGCGAGGCGGTCCTGAATCTGTACTCGGCGCGGCATTACCAGACCGACGAGGCGCTGTATACGAACTTCACCAAGCAGACGGGCATCAAGATCAACCGCATCGAGCTGGGTGACGACCCGCTGCTGCAGCGCCTGAAGAGCGAGGGCGCCAACAGCCCGGCCGACGTGGTGCTGCTGGTCGATGCCGCACGGCTGTGGCGGGCCCAGCAGGATGGTCTCTTTCAGCCCATTCAGTCCAAGGTGCTGAACGAGCGCATCCCGGCCAACCTGCGCGCCGACGACGGCAGCTGGTATGGCTTCTCGACGCGCGCCCGCGTCATCGTCTACGACAAGGCGAAGGTCAAGCCGGAAGACGTCGACACCTACGAGAAGCTCGCGGACCCGAAATTAAAGGGCATGGTGTGCACGCGCTCCGGCTCGCATCCGTACATGCTGTCGCTGATCGCGGCGATGATCGAACGCAGCGGCGAGGCAGCCGCCGAGAAATGGGCGCGCGGCGTGGTGGCCAATATGGCGCGCGATCCGAAGGGTGGCGACACCGACCAGATCCGCGCGGTGGCCGCGGGTGAGTGCGCGGTGGCGTTGACCAACTCCTACTACTGGGTGCGCCTGCTGCGCTCGGCCGACCCGAAGGACAAGGAGGTCGTCTCCAAGGTCGGCTACCTGTGGCCGAATCAGGCGGGATCGGGCACGCACATCAACATCTCGGGCGGGGCGGTGGCGCGCCATGCGCCGAACCGCGACAACGCGATCCGCTTCCTCGAATATCTGTCGAGCCCCGAGGCGCAGGCGTACTTCGCCAACGGCAATAACGAATGGCCGGTGGTCAAGGGCGTGAATCTGGACAACCCCGCGCTGACCGGACTGGGCAACTTCAAGGCGGAAGCGGTGCCGGTGTCAGCGATCGGCCGGTCCACGGTGGCCGCACAACGGCTGCTGGACCGCGTCGGTTACCGGTAAGCGCGATACAGGTGTCTCCCCACTCGCAGCCAGCCGCGTGCGCCAGCCAGCGAGCCTTTCGATGCAGGTCGATGCGATGCAAGGCGAACGTAGTACGAAGCCGGCGGCGCCGCGTGCTGCCGGGCAGGATGGGGTGAGCGGGCCGCGGCTGATCGACAGCGCGTCCCTGCTCGGCAACCAGCAAGTGGTCCGCATCCGCCACGGCAGCGGCATCTACACGCTGCGGCAGACGCGGCAGGGGAAATTGATCTTGACCAAGTAGTGCGATCGGCCGGCGGCGTCGCGTGAAGCCACGTCGCCGGTCTTTGAGCCAGCCGGTGCGGCGGCCTGCGGGATGCGGGCGGCTGCCAGCGAGCGAAGCGTGCGGGCACGAAGCCCGCCTTCGCTCCTTGCAAAACGATGCTGGCTTCCTACAACTTTCCGTATCACCGTTCCGGTCGCCTCGGCGGCCTGCTGCTCGTCGGCGCCTTGCACGTCCTGGCGGCGGCGGTGGTGCTGGCGGCCACCGGCGTGCGCGAGCTGTTGGCGCCCCCGCGTCCCGTCGAAGTGCGTCTCGTCGAGGCGCCGCGGCCGTCACGGCCCGATCCCCCAACGCGTCTCGACTACGCACCGAAGCCCGTCGCGCCGGTCGTGACGGTGCCGCTGCCGGAGATCCCGCCGCTCGCGCCGCCGGAGCAGCCGACGATCACCGCCGTGGCCGCGCCCGCTCCCGCGGATCCGGCGCCGACGGCGCCGGCGCTCGCGCCCGTGGCGAACGTCGGCGGGACTGGCGAGCCCGTGCGTCCGGCCGCCCCGCCGGTGGTCATCGAGCACGTCGCGTATGCCCATTTCGTTCCGCCGCAGTACCCGGCCGTCTCGCGCCGCCTGGGCGAGCAGGGGCTGGTGGTGCTGCGCGTGCTGATCGACGAGGAAGGGCGGCCGGTCGCCGTCGATGTGCATCAGTCCTCCGGCTTCGCGCGCTTGGATCAGGCGGCGGCGGAGGCGATCCGGCGCGCGCGCTTCCGCCCGCATCGCGAGGGCGACCGGCCGCGGGCGGCGATCGCGCTCGTGCCGGTGCGATTCGAACTGACTTGACGACGGACCAACCCACACGAACGATGAAAAAGACGAAATCCCCTCGCTGCCT
>JANWUU010000034.1 GCA_025057735.1 Burkholderiaceae bacterium | reverse complement strand
GGCACCCGCAAGCCGTTACCGGTGTACGTCGAGCGCACGGTGCTTGCGCTACCGAAGGTCTACATCAACGGCGGCCGGCGCGGTTTCCTGGTCGGCATCGCCCCGCGGGTGTTGCAGGACGTCCTGGGCGCGGTGCCGGTGGAGTGTGCGCTGGCGGCATCCGAAAGGGGCTGACATGAGCGCGGCGGCCGTGGTGGTCTTCATGACCGCGGGGTACCTGATCGGTTCGGTGTCCTTCGCGGTCGTGACCAGTAAGGCGTTCGGGCTCGCCGACCCGCGCACGTACGGCTCGCGCAATCCGGGCGCGACCAATGTGCTGCGCAGCGGTCATCGGGTGGCGGCCGCGCTCACCCTGGCGGGCGACGCGCTAAAGGGCACGCTCGCAGTCTGGCTGGCGCAGCGCCTGGGCCCGGCCTGGGGAGTCGGCGAGTTCGGCATTGCCGCCACCGGCCTGGCGGCCTTCGTGGGTCACCTGTACCCGCTCTTTTTCCGCTTCCGCGGCGGCAAGGGGGTGGCGACCTTCTTCGGAGTGCTGGCGTTGCTCAACCCGTGGCTTGCGCTCGCCTGCGGCATCGCCTGGGGCCTGATGGCCTTTTTCTTTCGTTATTCGTCGCTCGCCTCGATCACCGCGGCCCTCGTTGCCGCCTTCGGTCAAGCCTTCGGTTGGGGCTTCGACGGCGTGCTGCTGTGTGTGATCGCGATGGCAGGCCTGCTGTTGTACCGGCACCGCAGCAACATCGCCAATCTGCGGGCTGGCCGCGAGCGGCGCATCGGCGAGAAGGCTGAGCCCGCCGCGCCGCGCCGCTGACGTGCTCACGCGGAGGCTAGCGGCCAGCGCGGACGCACCTCGAAATCCCAGCGCGGGGGCGGCGGACCCGCGCGCAGGTGCATCAGGCCCGCAAGCGCGATCATCGCCCCGTTGTCCGTACAGAGGTCGGCCGGAGGGAAAAAAAGCTCGAGGTCATGCGTGCGGGCGGCCTCGGCCAGCCGCTCGCGCAACTGCAAATTGGCGCCCACGCCGCCGGCGACGACCAGCGTGCGCAGGCCCGCCGACTGCAACGCCGCCAGCGACTTGACGACCAGCACGTCGACCACGGCCTCCACGAAGGCGCGGGCGATGTCCGCGCGCGCCTGCTCGGAGAGGTCGGCGCACTTGCGCACGGCCGTCAGGACCGCCGTCTTCAGGCCGCTGAAGCTGAAATTCAGGTCGCCGCTCGCGAGCAGCGGGCGCGGGAAGTGGTAGACGCCGGGCCGGCCCGCAAGGGCCAGACGCGAGACGGCCGGACCCCCCGGATACCCGAGCCCCAGCAACTGCGCCGTCTTGTCGAACGCCTCGCCGGCGGCGTCGTCCAGCGTCTCGCCCAGCAGTGCGTAGCGCCCGACCGCCTCCACCCGCATCAACTGTGTGTGCCCTCCGGAGACGAGCAGCGCGACGAAGGGGAAGCGCGGCGCGGGCTTGGCGAGCAACGGCGACAGCAGATGCCCCTCCATGTGATGCACGCCGAGGACCGGGACGCCCAGCGCGTAGCCGAGTCCATACGCGATCGAGGCGCCCACCAGCAGGGCACCGGCCAGACCCGGGCCGACCGTCACGGCGATCGCGCCGATGTCGCCGCGCGAGCGGCCGGCGTTGCGCAAACATTGCTCCAGCAGCGGCAGCACGCGGCGGATGTGGTCGCGCGCGGCGAGTTCCGGTACCACGCCGCCATAGGCCCCGTGCAGTTCGACCTGCGAGTGCAGCGCCTGCGCGAGCACGCGCGCGTCCTCGTCGAGGAGCGCGATGCCCGTCTCGTCGCAGGAGGTCTCGATGCCGAGGACGATCATCGTGCGGCCAGTGTAGCGAGGGCGAGGGCGTCCTGGCCCGCCGTTGGGGGAGCGGCTACAATCCCGCCCCTCTGTCCACTGGAGATGCCGGGAGTTTCATGCCGTCGGTACGCGTCAAGGAAAACGAGCCGTTCGAAGTGGCGCTGCGCCGCTTCAAACGCACGATCGAAAAGAGCGGCCTGCTGACCGAGTTGCGGGCGCGCGAGTTCTACGAGAAGCCCACCGCCGAGCGCAAGCGCAAACGGGCGGCCGCCATTAAGCGCCATTTCAAGCGTCTGCGCAGCCAGATGCTGCCGAAGAAGCTGTACTGATTCCGCACCCACGACGTGTCCCTCAAGGATCGCATCACCGAGGACATGAAGGCGGCGATGCGCGCCAAGGATGGCGCGCGTCTGACGGCGATCCGCTTCCTGCAGGCGGCCATCAAGCAGAAAGAAGTCGACGAACGCATCGTTGCCGACGATGCGACGATCCTGGCCGTCGTGGAAAAGCTGATCAAGCAGCGCCGGGATTCGATCGCCCAGTTCGAGCAGGCTGGGCGCGGCGATCTGGTCGCCAAGGAGCGCGCCGAGCTCGAGTTGCTGCAGTCCTACCTGCCGCGGCAGGCGAGCGAAGAGGAGCTGGCGGCCGCCGTGGATGCCGCAATCGCTGCCGCGGGCGCCGCCGGCCCGCAGGCGATGGGCAAGGTGATGGCGGCCTTGAAGGCGCAACTCGCGGGCCGCGCCGACATGGCGAAGGTTTCGGCGCTGGTCAAGGCGCGGCTGGCGCGCTGAGTCCGTTCGACCGGCCGATAATGCGCCGGTGATTCCGCAGGCGTTCATTCAGGATCTGCTGGCGCGGGTCGACATCGTCGACGTCGTCGGACGTCACGTCGCGCTAAAAAAAAGCGGCCAAAACTACGTCGGCCTGTGCCCGTTTCACGGCGAAAAGACGCCATCGTTCACCGTCAGCCAGACCAAACAGTTCTTCCACTGCTTCGGTTGCGGCGCGCACGGCAGCGCGATCGGTTTCCTCATGGACCATCGCGGGCTGTCGTACGTCGAGGCCATCCGCGAGCTCGCGCATCAGGTCGGCCTGACCGTCCCTGAGGCGGCTCCGCGCGACGCCCAGGCTGCCGCGCGCACGCAAGGGCTGATGGACCTGCTGCAGCAGGCCGCCGCCTTTTACCGCCGCCAGCTCAAGGCGGCGCCGGCGGCCATCGAATACCTGAAGGGGCGGGGACTCACGGGGGCGACGGCGGCGCGCTTCGCGCTCGGTTACGCGCCCGCCGAACGGCAGGCGCTGCGCGAAGTCTTTGCCCAGTACGACGACCCCCGGCTGGTGGATGCGGGGCTGGTGATCGTCGGCGACGACGGCCGCCGTTACGACCGTTTCCGCGGCCGTGTGATGTTTCCGATCCGCAACCGGCGCGGCGCGGTGATCGGCTTCGGCGCGCGCGTGCTCGACGGCGGTGAACCGAAATATCTGAACTCGCCCGAGACGCCCGTGTTCCGGAAGGGGCAGGAACTCTACGGGCTGTTCGAGGCGCAGGAGGCGATCCGGCGGCGCCGGCGCGCGATCGTCTGCGAGGGCTACCTGGACGTGATCCAGCTGGCACAGGCTGGGTTCGAAGAGACGACCGCCGCCCTCGGCACGGCGGTGACGGCGCAGCACGTCGCACAGCTGTTCCGCCTGACCGACCACGTCATTTTCGCCTTCGACGGCGACGCGGCCGGCCGCAAGGCCGCGCGCCGGGCGCTCGAGGCCGCTTTGCCGGCTGTCTCGGAGGACAAGCGTGCCAGCTTCGTCCTGCTGCCGCAGGGGGAAGACCCCGACAGTCTGGTGCGCGTGCATGGGCCGGGAGCATTCGAGGATGAGCTGGCGCGGGCCCTACCGCTGTCGCGGTTTTTCCTGCACGCCCTGTCCGAAGGCAGGGATCTGGCGCTCGCCGAGGATCGTGCCGCGCTGCTGGCCGAGGCGAGGCCGCTGCTGGAGAGCATGACCGCGCCGGCGTTACGGGCACAGCTTGCACGGGAGGTGGCCGAGGCAACCGGCACGCCGGCTGCCGAGGCGGAGCGCGCACTCGGACTGCAGCCCTGGCGGAGGCTGCCGGCAGGACGCCCCACGCGCGCGGCGCCGCCGGTGCACGACCTGGCCCTGCGCATCTTGAGGGGGTTGCTCGCCTACCCCGTTCTGGCGCGGGAATTCAATGCCCAGATCGCGGTCGAATTTCTCGACGGCGAAAGCCCCGTGGCACGCCAGATCGCCGAGGTGTGGCGTGCGGCGAGCGCGGGCGTCGAAGCGAGCACCGGTGCGCTGCTCGAGGCCCTGGCCGGCAGCGAACACCTGCAGGCCTTGCAGGCGCTCGCCGCGCAGGATCTTCTGGTGGGAGATGATCT
>JANWUU010000309.1 GCA_025057735.1 Burkholderiaceae bacterium | reverse complement strand
GTCGATGCCGAGTTCCGCGCGCCGCGCCGGCGGGATGCTGGCGTGGGTCATCAGGCCCGGATGCTCGATCAGGCTCTCCACGCCGCCCAGGCTTTCCGCGAGCGTAAACAGGCGGCAGCGCGACAGCATGCGGCGCGCGCCTTCCAGACCGCCGTGCAAAATGGCGCTCACCATCGCGCCGCCGGTCTTCATCTGCCGGCGCGACAGCGCGTGCTGCGGGTGGCTCTCCAGACCCGGATAAATAACGCGCCGCACGGCCGGGTGCGCCTCGAGGAAGCGCGCCACCGCGAGCGCGTTCTGCGCCGCGCGCTCGACCCGCAGCGCGAGCGTCTTCACCCCGCGCAGCGCGAGGAAGCAGTCGAACGGCGCGGCGATCGCCCCCACCGCGTTCTGCAGGAAGCCCAGCCGCTCGGCCAGGGCCTCGTCCTCGCCCACCACCGCGATGCCGCCGATCATGTCCGAGTGGCCGTTGAGGTACTTCGTGACGCTGTGCACGACGAGGTGGAAGCCCGCGGTCAGCGGCCGCTGGTTGTACGGCGTGGCGAAGGTATTGTCGGCCACCGCCAGCAGACCGTGCGCGCGCGCGACGCGGGCGGCGGCCTCCAGATCCACCAGCTTCAGCAGCGGGTTGCTCGGCGTCTCCACCCACAGCATGCGCGTGTTCGGCCGCAGGGCGCGCTCGATCGCGCCCGGGTCCGATGCATCGACGTAGCTGAATTCGAGCGCGGCGCTCGTACGCCGCACGCGCTCGAACAGCCGGTAGGTGCCACCGTACAGGTCATCGCTGGCGATCACGTGCGAGCCGGCCGGCAGCAGCTCCAGGACGGTCGCGATCGCCGCCATGCCGGAGGCAAAGGCGAAGCCGGCGCGCCCGTCCTCCAGGTCCGCCACGCAGCGCTCGAACGCCCAGCGCGTCGGGTTGTGGCTGCGGCCGTAATCCAGCCCCTTGTGCACGCCCGGCGCCTGCTGCCGGTAGGTGCTGGTGGTGTAAATGGGCGTCATCACCGCGCCGGTGGCCGGATCCGGCACCTGGCCGGCGTGGATCACGCGCGTGGCGAAGGCCGGCCGCGGCCCCGGCTGCGGCAGGACGCGGTTGGTTGGCAGTCGATCGCTGTCTTCGCTCATCGCAGCCCTCCTCACTGTCCTGCCTGCAGCCGCTGGCGGCGCAGGTAGTTCAGCACGTCGATGCGGGTGATCAGGCCGTGGAAGCCCTCGTCGTCGTCGACCACGGCGACCATGCCGGCATCGAAGATCGGCATCAGGTCGCCGATCGGGGCGCGGTGATCGACGGTGCGCACCTTGTCGGTCATCACCTCGCGCACCGGCCGCTCGAAAGCGCCGCGGTCGCGGTAGACGGCGAGCAGCAGATCGCTCTCGTCGACGATGCCGACCAGCCGGTCGTCCTGCAGCACCGGCAGCTGGGAAACGTCGAACATCTTCATGCGCGCGAAGGCGACCGCCAGAGGATCCTGCGGCGCGACCGCGATCACCGCGTGCTCGCGGTAGCTGCGCGAGATCAGGTCGCGCAGGTCGCCGTAGACGGGGCGATCGCCCAGCCCCTGGTCGTTGAGCCAGTGGTCGTTGAACTGTTTGGCGAGATACTTGTTGCCGGTGTCGCAGGCGAAGGTCACCACGGTCTTTGGCTGGGTCTGCTCGCGGCAGTAGCGCAGCGCGGCCGCCAGCAGTGTGCCGGTACTGCTGCCGGCCAGGATGCCCTCCTGCCGCAGCAGCGCGCGCACGGTCTGCATCGCCTCGCGATCGTCGATGCGGTAAGCGCGTGTCACGCGCGACAGGTCCGCGATCGGCGGCACGAAGTCCTCGCCGATGCCTTCGACCAGCCACGCGCCGGCGGTCCCGACCTTGCCGGTCTCCACGTAATCGGCGAGCACCGAGCCGGCCGGGTCCGCCAGCACCATCTCCACCTGGGGCGCCACGCGCGCGAAGTAGCGCGACAGGCCCGTCAGGGTGCCGCCGGAGCCCACCCCGCAGACCACCGCATCGACCGCGCCCGCCGTCTGCGCCCAGATCTCCGGACCGGTGGTGGTCTCGTGCGCGAGCGGATTGGCCGGATTGTTGAACTGATTCACGTACCAGGCGCCCGGTGTGTCGCGCGCGATGCGCTCGGCGAGATCCTGGTAGTACTGCGGGTGGCCGCGGCCGACGTCGGAGCGCGTCAGCACGATCTCGGCGCCAAGGGCGCGCAGATGCGCGAGCTTCTCCTGGCTCATCTTGTCTGGAATCACCAAAATGAGCCGGTACCGCTTGAAGGCGGCCACCAGCGCCAGACCCAGTCCGGTGTTGCCGGCCGTGGCCTCCACGAGTGTTGCGCCGGGGCCGATTTTTCCCTCTCGCTCGGCGGCCTCGATCATCGAGCGGCCGATGCGGTCCTTGATCGAGCCGCCCGGATTCTGGCTCTCCAGCTTCAGCAGCAGCCGGCACTTGCCGGTGTCGAAGCTGCGCAACTCGACGAGCGGTGTGTTGCCGATGAGATCGGTGATCTGTCGATGCACGGTCATGCGCGCCTCCGCCTGGCGAACGCCGCCATCTGTTGGCCCCGCCATCTTAGGCGCAGGCCGCCGGCGCGGCGCGCTACGGCGCCGCCGGCAGCAGAAATGCCAGCGCGGCGCGCCACCACGCGGCGTCGACGTGCAGCAGCCAGTCGTTGTGGCCGGCGCGTTCGATCGTCGACAGCCGCTTCGGC
>JANWUU010000305.1 GCA_025057735.1 Burkholderiaceae bacterium | reverse complement strand
CCATGGCGCAGTACGTGCTGCAGGAGGGTGACGTGCCGTTCGTGGCCGACTTCTGCGACGTCGATTCGGCGAAATGGGCGCAATATGGCGAGGCCAAGGCCTGGCCCGCCTCCTGGCTGTATCGGCGTGAGGCGCGCCGGCTGCTCGCCTTCGAGCGGACGGTGGCGGCGCGCGCAGCGGCCACCACGTTCGTGACGGAGGCCGAGCGCGAGTTGTTCGAACGCCTCGCGCCCGAAAGCGCCGGTCGCCTGCACGCCGTCGGCAACGGGGTGGATGCCGATTTCTTCGCCCCCGCGGCGGGCCGCCGTTCGCCGTTCGCCGCGCACGAGATACCGATCGTCTTCACCGGCGCGATGGACTACTGGCCGAACGTGGACGCGGTGACTTGGTTCGCGCGCGAGGTGCTGCCGCTGCTTGCCGCGCGCCACCCGGCGGTGCGGTTCTACGTGGTCGGCATGAATCCGGCCGCAGCGGTCACGGCGCTCGCTGACGACCGACGGGTGGTGGTGACCGGGACGGTGCCGGACGTGCGCGACTACCTGCAATACGCGCAGGTGGTCGTCGCCCCGCTGCGCGTCGCCCGCGGCGTGCAGAACAAGGTCCTGGAGGCGATGGCGATGGCGCGGCCCGTGGTGACCACCCCCGCCTGTGCCGCCGCCCTGCATCCGGACGCTCGGCGAGCGCTCCTGGTTGCCGACGATGCACCGGCGTTTGCCGAACGCGTGGATCGGGTCCTCGCCGGCGCGGTCGCAGGTCTGGGCGAGCGGGCGCGGCAAGCGGTGTGCGCACGCTATTCATGGGACGCCCACCTTGCGCGGTTCGCCGCACTGCTCGACGGCATCGACCCGGGAGCAACGCGGCCCTGCGTGGGGCGAGACGAACCGCTGCTCGCGCACGTCGCGACCCGTGCGGAAGCCGGGCGGGGCGCGTCATGAAAGCGGCGGTGCAGGCAGTGGCCGAGGGCGGCCGTCTCGGTGTACCGCAGCCGCTCGCGCTGGCCGGCCTGGCGGGCTTGCTCGTCGTGCTGCTGCACGCGGACACGGCGCGCTCGATGGTCGCCGTCTGGCGCAGTTCGGATACGTACAGCTACGGGTTCGTGGTCGTGCCGATTGTCCTTTGGCTGATCTGGCGCCGTCGCCACGCGGTCGCTGCAGAACGAGCCGAGCCGTACTGGCCCGTACTGGCCGTCGGGGCGGCGGCGGGTCTGCTGTGGACCATCGGCCGGCTCGCCGACGCCCGCGTGATCGAGCACGTCGCGCTGGTGCTGGCGGTGCAGAGCGCGGTCGTCACGGTCGTTGGCCTGGCCGGCGCGCGCGCGCTGGCATTCCCGCTGGCGTTTTTGCTCTTCGCCGTGCCGGTCGGCGAGGCCTTCGTGCCGACGCTCACCGACTGGACGGCGGACTTCACCGTCGCGGCGCTCAAGCTCACCGGGGTGCCCGTGTACCGTGAGGGCAACCATTTCGTGATCCCGAGCGGCCAGTGGTCGGTGGTGGAGGCGTGCAGCGGTATCCGCTACCTCCTCGCGACGCTGATGGCGGGCACGCTGTACGCCTACCTGATGTATTCGAGCTGGCGGCGCCGGCTCGCCTTCTTTGCCGCCTCGCTGGTCGTGCCGGTGGTCGCCAACTGGCTGCGCGCGTACCTGATCGTGATGCTGGGGCACCTGAGCGGCAACGAACTGGCCGCGGGCGTCGATCACCTGATCTATGGCTGGGTGTTCTTCGGCATCGTGCTGTTCGTGATGTTCTGGGTCGGGGCGCGCTTCCGGGAGGCGGAGGCGCCGCCCGCGGCGCGCGTCGACGCGCGGGCGGTGCGAGCGGATTCAAGCGACGTTTCGGCGGCCGGTGCACGTCGCGCGTGGCTGGCCGCAGTGGCGGCCGTCGCGGTGTCCGCGGCCTGGCCGCAGGCTGCGGCGGCCGCGTTGCGGTCCGGCGCGTCGGCGGGTCCGCCCGCGCTCTCCAGGGTGCCCGCCGGGGGCAACTGGCAGGAGGCGGCTGAGGCGGAGGTGTCATGGATGCCGCGCTTTGCGGGGGCGGCTGCCCACTTGCGCCAGACCTACGCGCGCGGAGCCGATCGCGTCACGCTGCACGTGGCCTACTACCGCGGGCAGACCGAGGGTGCGGAGCTGGTCAACTCGCAGAACGTCCTCGTCGGCGAAAAGGATCCGCTCTGGCGGGAGGTCGCGCGCGGCCGCACGCAAATGGCCGGTGGCATGCCGGCGCGCACGGCGCGGCTGCAGTCGGGATCGGGCTCGCTGACGGTCGTCTGGTGGTACTGGGTCGACGGCCGGCCGGTGGTCAGCGACGGCGCGGCCAAGCTGCTGCTCGCCGCCTCGCGCCTGCGGCTACGCGGCGACGATGCGGCGGCCGTGTTCCTGATCGTCCCGCACGCGGACGGGCAGGATGGATTGACGACGGCGGCACGTTTTCTCGCCGACATGCGGCCGCACATTGAGCAGGCGTTGCGGCAGACGCGCGCCGGGGATGTGCGATGAGCGATCCCCGTCCGCTCATCGTCCACGTCGTCTACCGTTTCGCGGTCGGCGGGCTGGAAAACGGCGTCGTCAACCTGATCAACCGGATGCCGCGTGATCGGTGGCGCCATGCCGTGGTCGCCCTGACCGACGTCTGCGAGCGCTTCCGGCAGCGCGTACAGCGGGACGACGTGGCCTACTTTCCGCTGCACAAGCCGGCCGGCCACGCCGTGCGGCTTTATCCGCGGTTGTTTCGCCTCTTCCGCGAGCTGCGTCCTGCCGTCGTGCACACGCGCAACCTGGCCGCTCTGGAGGCCACCGTGCCGGCGTGGGCGGCGGGCGTCCCGGTCCGGGTGCATGGCGAACACGGCCGGGACATCGACGATCTGGACGGGGCGAGCCGCAAGCATCGCCTGCTGCGCCGGCTGTACCGACCGTTCGTGCAGCAGTACGTGGCGCTGTCTCGTGACCTCGAGCGCTACCTGACGCGAGCCATCGGTGTGCCGCCGCAGCGGGTGCGGCACATCTACAACGGCGTGGACGCCCGTCGCTTCGCGCCAACCGGGGGGCCGCGCGCTGCCGTGAAGGATTCACCGTTCAACGCCCCTGGGCTGTTCGTGCTCGGCGCAGTGGGCCGGTTCGAGCCGGTGAAGGACCCGCTGAACCTGGTGCAGGCCCTGGCGCGCGCCTTTGCGCTGCGGCCCGACGCGGCCGAACGTTTGCGGCTGGTCCTCGTCGGCGACGGGCCGTTGCGGGAGCCGGCGGCCGAAGCCGTGCGCAGCGCGAATCTGGACCGCTTCGTATGGTTTGCCGGCGAGCGGGCCGATGTTCCCGACCTGCTGCGGGGGCTGGACGGATTCGTGCTGCCGTCGCTCGCGGAGGGGATCTCTAACACCCTGCTGGAGGCGATGGCCACGGGGCTGCCGGTGATCGCCACGCGCGTCGGCGCCAATGCCGACCTGATGGAAAACGGCCGCTGCGGACAGCTGGTGCCGCGCGCGGACCCGCAGGCGCTGGCGCAGGCGATCCTGCGCTACCTGGACGATCCGCAACTCGCCGCCCGGCACGGCCGTGCGGCGCGCCAGATCGTCGAGCAGCGCTTCACGCTCGAGCACATGGTGCACGAATACGAAGACCTGTATGCCCGGCTGCTCGCCCGCCGCGGCCTGGCGGCCGGTGCAGCCCGCCACGGCGCGCACGACGTGCACGCCGCCGGGCCGAACTGAGGCAACGAGGAGCTGCAGGCCGATGTGCGGGATTGCCGGAATCTTCGACGTGCGCGAGCGACGCCCGATCGATGACGCGGCCCTCGCGCGGATGAACGAAAGCCAGCACCATCGCGGCCCCGACGAGACGGGCGTTCACACCGAGCCCGGCGTCGGGCTGGCGCACAAGCGGCTGTCGATCATCGATCTGGCGACCGGACAGCAACCGCTGTTCAACGAAGACGGCTCGGTGGCGGTCGTCTTCAACGGCGAGATCTACAACTACGCGCAGCTCATTGCCGAGTTGACGGCGCTCGGCCACCGTTTCCGCACGCGCAGCGACACCGAGGTCATCGTGCACGCGTGGGAGGCCTGGGGCGAGCGCTGCGTCGACCGCTTCCGCGGCATGTTCGCGTTCGCGCTCTGGGATCGCAACCAGCAGACCGTGTTCCTGGCGCGTGACCGGCTGGGGGTGAAGCCGCTTTATTACGCCTTCTTGGCCGACGGTCACCTCCTGTTCGGATCGGAGCTGAAGGCCCTGCTGGCGCACGGCGGGCTGCCGCAGGAGATCGATCCGTGCGCCGTGGAGGAGTATTTCGCGCTCGGCTACGTGCCCGAACCGCGCACGATTTTCGCCCATGCGCGCAAGCTGCCGCCGGCCCACACGCTGACGGTACGGCGCGGCGCGTCGGTGCCGGAGCCGGTCGCCTACTGGGACGTGCGGTTCACGCTCGACAATCGCCTCTCCGCCGACGAGGCCGGCGCGCAGTTGCTCGAGCGCCTGCGCGAGTCGGTCAGACTGCGCATGATCTCCGAGGTGCCGCTGGGCGCCTTCCTGTCTGGCGGCGTCGATTCGAGTGCGGTCGTCGCCGCCATGTCGCAGGTGTCCGCCGCCCCGGTCAACACCTGCGCGATTTCCTTTGCCGATCCGGCGTACGACGAAGCGCGCTACGCCCAGATGGTGGCGGAACGTTACCGCACGCGACACTTCGTCGACCGCGTCGAGAGCGACGATTTCGATCTGATCGACACGCTGGCGCACCACTACGACGAGCCGTACGCGGACAGTTCCGCCATTCCCACGTACCGCGTCTGCCAGCTCGCGCGCCGCCACGTGACGGTGGCCCTCTCCGGTGACGGCGGCGACGAGAACTTCGGCGGCTATCGGCGCTACCGGCTGCATCTGCTGGAGGAGCGGATGCGGCGCGGTCTGCCGCTCGCGCTGCGGCGGCCGGTCTTCGGCCTACTTGGGCGCGCCTATCCGAAGGCCGACTGGGCGCCACGCGTGCTGCGCGCCAAGACCACGCTGCAGGCCCTGGCGCGCGACTCGGTGGAGGCGTACTTTCACAGCGTCTCGATCCTGCGCGACGACATGCGCCGGCAGCTCTACTCGAACGGCTTCCGCGCGCGCCTGGGTGGATACAACGCGATCGAGGTATTCCGCCGCCACGCGCGCCAGGCCAACCCGGAGGATCCGCTGGCGCTGATCCAGTACCTGGACCTTAAAACCTATCTGGTCGGCGACATCAACACCAAGGTGGACCGGGCCAGCATGGCGCACTCGCTGGAGGTGCGCGAGCCGCTGATGGATCACCCGCTGGTCGAATGGCTGGCCAGCCTCCCGTCCGAGCTGAAGATGCGCGGCGGGGAGGGCAAATGGCTGCTGAAGCGCGCCCTGGAGCCGCATCTGCCGC
>JANWUU010000012.1 GCA_025057735.1 Burkholderiaceae bacterium | reverse complement strand
GGCCATGCCGCCGCTCGATCCCGCGCTCGCCGCGCGCCTGGCCGCCGTCGCGCTCGCCAACGTCGCCCGCGAGTATCCGTTCCACCTCGTGCACCTGGCGCACGCCGACACCGACCTGCGACCGCCGCGCGCGCTGCATCCCGTCTTCGGCGCCAGTTACGACTGGCACTCCTGCGTGCATATGCACTGGACGCTTGCGCGTCTGCTGCGCCTGGCCCCGCACGCTGTCGATGCGGTCGCGATCACACGCCATTTCGACGACCGCTTCACGCCCGCACGCGTCGAGGCGGAGATCGCCTATATGCGCGCGCCCGGCCGCGCGGCCTTCGAGCGGCCGTACGGCTGGGCGTGGCTGCTTGCGCTGGCGACCGAACTCCACCGGCTGGCCGCCGCGCTGCCGGCGGCCCGTCGCTGGCAGCAGGCGCTCGCCCCGCTGGCGGCGTACCTGGTGCAAGCATTCGTCGGATTCCTGCCGCGCGCGGCCTGGCCCGTGCGCGCCGGCACGCACGGCAACAGCGCCTTTGCGCTGATCCTGGCGCATGAACATGCCGCCCACGCCGGCGACCGGGCGCTCGCGGACACGATCGCCGACGCCGCCCGGCGATGGTTCGGTACCGACCGCGCCTATCCGGCCGCCTACGAGCCTTCCGGCGACGATTTCCTCTCGCCCGGCCTGTGCGAGGCGCTGCTGATGGCGCGCGTGCGCGGCGCCGCCGGTTTCCGCACCTGGTGGGAGAACTTCGCGCCGCCGTCGATCGCGTCGTGGCTGACGCCGGTGGCCGTCAGCGACGACGCCGATCCGAAGATCGTGCACCTGCACGGGCTGAACCTCTCCCGCGCCTGGTGCTGGCGGCAGCTAGCCCCCTTGCTGCCGCCGACCTTGCAGCAGACGGCGATCGACGCGGCGCAGCGGCACCTCGCCGCGTCCTTGCCGGCCGCGACGGCCGGCGACTACGTGGGCACGCACTGGCTCGCGACGTTCGCGGTGCTGGCATTGAGCCTGCCCTAACGAGGCAATTCCGGCCTTCAGTTCCCCGCCAGCGCGCCGATACTGCGTTCACCCCCGCGCGCGCCGATGCCCGCCTCCGTCCTCCGCCTGACCCTGCTCGCCGCCGTCGTGGCAGCGGCAAGCGCCTGCGCGACGATCACCGGCGGCTCCACGCAGAAACTGGAGCTGGTCGCGCTGGACGCGCGCGACCGGCCGGTGCCTGGCATGGTGTGCACGCTGACCCACGGCGCCGGCACCTACACGGTGCAACTGCCGGCCGGCGAGATCGAGATCCGCCGTTCCGGTACCGAACTTGAGATCGAATGCCGGCGCGGCGATCTGCTGGCGCGCGGCACGGTCGTGCCGCGCGCGGAAAGCGCGATCGCGCACGCCTTTCTGCCCGGCGGCTCGCTCGCCACCCTGATCGATCACGCCACGGGCGCGATGTACACGTATCCGTCGCCGCTCGCCTTGCGCGTCGGCCAGCATCTGCGCTTCGAGGTGGGCGCGCAGGCGCGCGCCTCGGTGGTCGCCACCGTCGGTGACTCGGCCGCGGCCGAGAAGCCGCAGGCGCTGCCGGCATCCGCAACACGACCGCCCACGCGGGGCGCGATGCCAGTCGCACGCAACCCGCTCGCGACGACCGAAGCGGCCGCCGAACCGCGCCGCACCGCTCCGCTGAGCCGGTAGATCTTCGTCGCCACTGCGTCGCTGGGTTGATCGCCAGCAACCCGGGCCGCCGCGATGCGGTTCTGATCGTCCAGCCATGAGGGCAGCATGGCACGCGCAGGCGGTGGGGATGCGATCGTCATCGGTTCGGGCATCGGCGGCTTGGCGGCGGCGGCGCTGGCGAAGTCAAACTGGCGTCTCTGGCGCGTGCTGGTTCTTGGGCGCCACGCGCAGCCGGGCGGGCTGACGCAGACCTTCGAACGCGACGACTTTCGGTTCAGCGTCGGAGTGCACGATCGCGGCGGATTCGGCGCCGGGCAGCGCAACCGGCGTCTGTCCGATCACCTCGCCGACGGCCGACTGCAGATGGCGCCGATCACGGGCGTTTACGACCGCGTGCGGTTCCCCGACCTGGACCATGCTTTCGCGCCGACCTGACCGTAGCGTTTCCGCGCGAAGCGGCCGGCATCGCGCGTTTCTTCGAGTCGATCGACGCCGCCCCGCGGGCGCTTTCCGATCTGTTCGCCGGGCGCTGTGCGCGGTGCTGTGTACGCAGTGGGGCGATTACGGCAGCCGGCCGCGCCAAGCGTCGTTCGCGATGCACGCCGCGGTCATCAAGCATTACCGGCAAGGTGCCTGGTATCCGATCGGCGGCGGCGCCTGCGTCGCGCGCGGACTGATGCGCACGGACGACGCGGCGGGCGGAACCGCGCGCACGCGCGCCCCGCTGGCCGCAATCCGCGTCGCGCAACAGCGCGTCTCCGGCGTGACGCTCGACGCGGGCAGGCGCATTGACTGCCGGCGGCGCGTGATCTCGGGCATCGGCGTGCACAACATGCTGCGGTCGCTGCCGTCGGGCGAAGTGGACGACGCGTAGGCCGGCGATGCGTTGGCGCGACAGCCCTCGGTCGGACACGCCGGACTGTATCTCCGCGCCGAAGGCGACATCGTCGACGTCGGCACCGACTCTGCCAATCCCTGGATCGACGAGACGTGGGACGTGAACGCGCTGTCGTGCGATCCGGCGACCGAGCCGCCACGTCCGGCGCCATGCGCAGCGAACGTGATGCGGCGTTCAAGCGAACGATCTTGAAAGCCCCGACTGCGCGCAGGGTGCGAACGTGGCGGATTTCCTTGCGCGGCTCCGCCGGATGCCCAGGTGTTCCGGCCGGTCCCGGCGGGGCGTGTAACGGAAGTGTGACGCTGCCGCTCGTGCTCGTACAACCCGCTCGCGCCAAGCGGGCATTTTCGTCCGCGGGGCCGTCACGCGGGAGGGGCCATGCAGTCGTTCGATCGAAATCGGATAGCGCGCGCGGCGATGGGCGCGGCAGTGGCTCTGACCGCCGTGTTCGTCGCTGCCTGCGGTGACGCTAATTTGCCCCCCGCGGAGCCAGCCGCAGTGGCACCGACGATTACCGAGCACCCGGCAGCGGCCACCGTGAAGGAGGGCAACGCGGCCACGTTCTCTGTCAGCGCGACCGGCACCGCGCCGCTCGCCTACCAGTGGAAGCGCGGCGGCGTGGACATCGCCGGCGCCACGGGCAGTACCTACACGCTGGCTGCGGCCACACTGGCCGACAACGGCGCGGTCTTCTCGGTCACCGTGAGCAACAGCGCCGGCAGCGTGACGAGCAACGCGGCGACGCTGACCGTCAACGGCCGGCCCGTTCCGGTCAGCATCGCGTCGTCGCCGCAAAGCGTGACCGTCGCCGAGCTACAAACCGTAACCCTGGCGGTGACCGTCACGGGCAGTGCGCCGTTGACCTACCAATGGCAGCGCAGCGACG
>JANWUU010000011.1 GCA_025057735.1 Burkholderiaceae bacterium | reverse complement strand
GGCCATGCCGCCGCTCGATCCCGCGCTCGCCGCGCGCCTGGCCGCCGTCGCGCTCGCCAACGTCGCCCGCGAGTATCCGTTCCACCTCGTGCACCTGGCGCACGCCGACACCGACCTGCGACCGCCGCGCGCGCTGCATCCGGTCTTCGGCGCCAGCTACGACTGGCACTCCTGCGTGCACATGCACTGGACCCTTGCGCGCCTGCTGCGCCTGGCCCCGCACGCCGTCGATGCAGTGGCGATCGCGCGCCATTTCGACGACCGCTTCACGCCCGCACGCGTCGAGGCGGAGATCGCGTACTTACGCGCGCCCGGCCGTGCCGCCTTCGAGCGGCCGTACGGCTGGGCGTGGCTGCTTGCGCTGGCGACCGAACTTGACCGGCTGGCCGCCGGGCTGCCGGCGGCCCGTCGCTGGCAGCAGGCGCTCGCGCCGCTGGCGGCGTACCTGGTGCAAGCGTTCGTCGGCTTTCTGCCGCGCGCGGCCTGGCCCGTACGCGCCGGCACGCACGGCAACAGCGCCTTTGCGCTGATCCTGGCGCATGAACATGCCGCCCACGCCGGCGACCGGGCGCTCGCCGACACGATCGCGGACGCCGCCCGGCGATGGTTCTGTGCCGACCGCGCCTATCCGACCGCCTACGAGCCCTCCGGCGACGATTTCCTCTCGCCGGGCCTGTGCGAGGCGCTGCTCATGGCGCGTGTGCTCGGCGCGGCCGGTTTCCGCACCTGGTGGGAGGGCTTCGCGCCGCCCTCGATCGCGCCGTGGCTGACGCCGGTGGCCGTCAACGACGACGCCGACCCGAAGATCGCGCACCTGCACGGGCTGAACCTCTCCCGCGCCTGGTGCTGGCGGCAGCTAGCCCCCTTGCTGCCGCCGACCTTGCAGCAGACGGCAATCGACGCGGCGCAGCGGCACCTCGCCGCGTCACTGCCGGCCACGACGGCCGGCGACTACGTGGGCACGCACTGGCTCGCGACGTTCGCGGTGCTGGCGTTCAGCCTGCCCTAACGAGGTAATTCCGGCCTTCAGTTCCGCGCCAGCGCGCCGATACTGCGTTCGTCCCCGCGCGCGCCGATGACCGCCCCCACCCTCCGCCTGACGCTGCTCGCCGCCGTCGCGGCAGCAGCAAGCGGCTGCGCGACGATCACCGGCGGCTCCACGCAGAAACTGGAGCTCGTGGCGCTGGACGCGCGCGACCGCCCGGTGCCTGGCATGGTGTGCACGCTGACCCATGGCGCCGGCACCTACACGGTGCAACTGCCCGCGGGCGAGATCGAGATCCGCCGCTCCGGTACCGAACTGGAAATCGAATGCCGGCGCGGCGAGTTAATCGCGCGCGGCACGGTCGTGCCGCGCGCGGAAAGCGCGATCGCGCACGCCTTTCTGCCCGGCGGCTCGCTGGCCACGCTGATCGATCACGCCACGGGCGCGATGTACACGTATCCGTCGCCGCTCGCATTGCGCGTCGGCCAGCATCTGCGCTTCGAGGTCGGCGCGCAGGCGCGCGCTACCTGGGTAGCAAGCGTTGGCGAGACGGCACTTGCCACCGACAGTCCGGTGTCAGCTACCGTGGCTTCGGCGCCGCAGGCTGCGCCCACGGTGGCAACCGCGGCAACGGCGGCCATCCGCTCCGCCCCGCCGATGCAGCCAAGGCAAAGGCCGGCAGCAAAGAAAGACAGCGCCGAGGCGGTGCCGCGCCGCAGCGCGCCGCTGACGTGGTAGCGGGCCTACCCCTATCCTTTAGGCCGGCTCCAACCGCAGGATGCCGCCGCTCGGCAGATCGGTGAGCAGGTAAACAAAGCCGTCCGGGCCGACGCGCACGTCCCGGATGCGCGGCAGATGGCCGCGCAGCATGAATTCGTCTTCGACCACGCGCTCGC
>JANWUU010000176.1 GCA_025057735.1 Burkholderiaceae bacterium | reverse complement strand
GTCAACGACGCGGTGGTGGCCGTCACGCGCGGCGCGCTCACGCGGCTGACGCGCGACGAGTTGCAAGGTGTCATCGGCCACGAGTTCAGCCACATCCTGAACGGCGACATGCGGCTGAACATGCGCCTGATCGGCGTGCTGCACGGACTGCTAATGGTTGCGCTGTTTGGCCGCTTCTTGCTTGAACTGGGCCGCGGCAACACGCAGGGCGACCGCCGCGGCGGCGCCGCGCCGCTGCTGGCCGCTGGCGCATTGCTGTGGGTGCTCGGCTACGTCGGCGTCTTCTTCGGCCGCTTGATTAAGGCCGCAGTTTCCCGGCAGCGCGAGTACCTGGCCGACGCCGCCAGCGTGCAGTTCACCCGCAACCGCGACGGCATCGGCGGGGCGCTGCGCAAGATCGGCTGGCTCTCCGAGCAGCAGGCGCTGGGCAGCGCAATTTCGCATCCGAATGCCGAGACGCTGTCGCACATGTTCCTCGGTGCTGCGCGCGTCGGCTTTGCGCGCGGGCTGTTCGCCACCCATCCGCCGCTGGCGGAGCGGCTGCGCCGCCTCTACGGGCGCACGGTCGATTTCCTGCCGGCGCCGGAGCAGCCGTTCGCGCTGGCGGCCGCGGCCGCCGCCGGCGCGCCTGCGCCCGAGCTGCCGCCGCTGCCGTTCGAGCGCGCGGCCAGCCCGGTGGCGGGCCTGCTGCTCGCGGCGCCGGCTGCGGAGGCGCTCGCGCAGACGATCGGCCGCCCGCAGGGGCCGGCGCCGTCGCCCGTGCCGGCCGAGGAGGCGCTGGCGACCGCGCTCGCCGACAGCACGCAGGCGCAACTGCTCGTCTACGGACTGCTGCTGGACAAGACGAGCCCGGCAAGCGGCGCGCAGCGGCGCGCGCTGGTCGAGGCGCTTGGCACGGCGGCGGCACGGCGCGTCGACGAACTGCACGCGCTCGCGCAGGCCTTGCCCGCAGGCGTGCGCCTGCAATTGCTCGACCGCGCGCTGCCGACGCTGCGCCGGCTGCCGGCGCCGGACGCCCAGCGCCTGTTGGCGCTCGCTCACGCGCTGATCGCCGCCGACGGGCGCGTCAGCCTGCCGGAGTTCCTGCTGTACACCGTCCTGGAGCACCGGCTCGGCGCCGACGCGCGCCGCCCGGCAGCGGTCCGGTACCGCGCGGTGGCGGAGCTGGCGCAGGAGACGGCGCTCGTGCTCTCGCTGGTGGCGGCGTTGCGCGCGCCTGCGGATCCCGAGCGCGCGTTCGACGCCGGGCTGCTGCGGCTGCCGGGCGTGCAGGCGCCACGCGTGCCGCCGGAGCGGATCGCCTTCGAGGCCGTCGGCGCGGCGCTGCGTCGTTTAAACGCGCTGGCGCCACTGGCCAAGCCGGTCCTGATCAAGGCCTTGGCCGCCGCCGCTTTCCTCGACGGCCAGACGAACTGGAAGGCCGCCAGCGCCTTGCGCACGATCTGCGCCGCACTGGACAGCCCGCTGCCGCCGCAGTTGGTCGCCGATGCGGCGGCGCCGCCCGATCAGTAAGGCGCCGGCCAGCCGAAGGCGGCGCAGATGGCCTCGTAACGGGCGCGCAGCTCGTCCTCGCCGCGCGCGCCCAGGTTCAGCGTCGCGAAGCGGTGGCTGCCGAGCCATTTCCACGTGCGCCGCAGCGCCGCGCCTGCCTGCTGAGACTGCAGCAGCAGCGCAGCCGAATGCTGGCGCGCCTTACGGTGCTTAGCGCGCTTGCTTGCGTCGGCGCCAGCGGTCGGCGGCAATACCGGCAACGAGCGGCAGCGCTGTCCACAGCAGCGCAAAGGCGAGCGAGATCACGGGCGGTTGCGCGCGCGGCCGGTCGAAAAAATAAAACAGCACCGCCAGCAGCACCGTGAGCGCGATCACCCACGGTAGGCCGCCGCGGCGGGCGAGCAGCCAAGGGTACAGGAAGACGCCGCAGCCGATTAGCAGCACGACGGTCAATGCACCAGCCAGTTGCGGCCCGATGCCCATAAATTAAAGGATGCCGGCAGCGTGCGCCTGCTGGTCGGCGTGGTATGAGGAGCGCACCAACGGCCCGCAGGCGGCGTGCGTGAACCCCAGCGCCTGCGCCTCGCGCGCAAACCGTTCGAAGGTCTCCGGCGGCACGTAGCGCTGCACCGGCAGGTGATGGGCGCTGGGCGCCAGGTATTGACCAATGGTGAGCATGTCGACCCCATGCGCGCGCAAATCGCGCATCGTCTGCAGGATCTCCTCGTCGGTTTCGCCCAGGCCCACCATCAGGCCGCTTTTAGTCGGCACCCCCGGCACGCGGCGCTTGAACTCCGCCAGCAGCTGCAGTGAATGCGCATAGTCCGATCCCGGCCGTGCCTGCCGGTACAGGCGCGGCACAGTCTCGAGGTTGTGATTAAACACGTCCGGCGGCGCCGCTGTGAGGATTGCGAGCGCACGCTCCAGGCGACCGCGGAAATCCGGCACCAGCACCTCGATACGCGTCTGCGGAGCGGCCGCGCGCACCGCGCGGATGCAGTCGACGAAATGCTGCGCACCGCCGTCCTTTAGATCGTCGCGGTCCACCGAGGTGATCACCACATAGGACAGTTGCAGCGCCGCAATCGTGCGCGCCAGGTTCTGTGGCTCCTCGGGGTCGAGCGGATCAGGCCGCCCATGGGCGACATCGCAGAACGTGCAGCGGCGCGTGCAGCGATCCCCCATGATCATGAAGGTGGCGGTGCCTTTGCCGAAGCATTCGCCGATGTTCGGGCAACTGGCCTCCTCGCACACGGTGTGCAGCCGGTGCTCGCGCAGGATGCGCTTGATCTCGTAGAAGCGCGTCGAGGGCGAGCCGGCGCGCACGCGGATCCATGCCGGCTTGCGTGCGGGCGCTGCCACCACCGGCAGCGGAAACTTACGCAGCACGACGCCCGTTTTGGCCTCGCCCTTTTTTTTCGCCGCCGCGGCGGCGGTCGGTCGCTCATTCATCTCGCGGTAAAGTGGGCCGATAACCGCGCCGCCAGCCGCTGCGCGGCCTCCTGCCAGCTTATCTGTACCCCCAGTGTAGCTAAGTCCGTGGTGGCCAGCCCCGCGTAGCCGCAAGGGTTCATGCGTGCAAACGGCGTCAGGTCCATCGCCACGTTCAGCGCGACACCGTGGTAGCAGCAGCCGCGCGTGACCTTGATGCCGACGGCGGCGATTTTGGCCAGACCGTGAAAAGGCGCACCTGCGGTTGCGCTGCTGGCGCCCGGCACGGCGACGTACACACCCGGTGCGCCCGGCACGCAGCGGCCCTCGATGCCGCAGGCCTCAAGCGTCTGCAGCACGGCCTGCTCGAGGCGGTAGACGAGTTCCTTGACGTAGATGCCTAGCCGGCGCAGGTCGAGCAGCGTGTACGCCACCACTTGCCCGGGGCCGTGGTAGGTGACTTGGCCGCCGCGGTCGGTGGCCAGCACCGGAATATCACCGGGGTCGTGCAGATGCTCGCGCCGGCCTGCCTGGCCGAGCGTAAACACCGGCGGGTGTTCGACGAGCCAGATCTCGTCGGCGGTGGCGCCATCGCGCCGCGCGGTGAAATCGCGCATCGCCTGCCAGACGGGCAGATAGTCGGCGCGGCCCAGCTCGCGCACGCGCGGGGCGTTCACAGCACGACGGCCACGAGCGGATGGCTGGACAGCGCGCGGTACAGCGCGTCAAGCTGCGCGCGCGAGGTGGCGCGTACCGTGGCCGTCAGCGATAGGTAATTGCCGTTCCGCGAGGCCCGCAGCTGCACGGTGGCGGCATCAAAATCGGGCGCATATTCGCGAACGACCTCCACGATGGTCTGCGCGAAATCATCGGTGCGCCGACCCATGATCTTGATCGGGAAGTCCAACGGGAAGGTCAGCAGCGAGCCGGCGCGGTCCGAGCGCATCAGAGCGCCTCGATTGCCCGGTCGTAGGCGGCGCGCAGGCGTCGATAAATGGGTCCGGGGCGGCCGTCGCCGACGGGGCGTCCGTCTAGTTGCACGATTGGTAGGATCTCGCGTGTCGCCGCCGTCAGCAGCAGCTCGTCGGCATCCTGCACCTGCTCGCGTGTCAGCGGGCACTCGCAAAAAACGATACCCTCCTGCGCGCACAACTCTTGCAGCAGCCCGCAGCGAATGCCTTCCAAGATGCGATGGTCACGGGGTGGACCATGCACGGTCCCTGCTTTGACGACCCAGATGTTGCTGGCTGATCCCTCGGTGAGCCAGCCGTCGCGGAACTGAACGACTTCATGGGCGTCGTTTTCGACTGCATACTGGCGCGCAAGCACGGCCGCCAGCAGCGACACTGACTTGATGTCACAGCGCAGCCAGCGCTCGTCGGCGCGCGTCACCGCGCGCAGTCCGCCGTCGCGCAGCTGCGGGCCCGGGCGCACGAAAGGGGTGGTCATTGCGAACACCGTCGGTGCTACGCCTGTCGGGAATGCGAAGTCGCGCCGCGCGACCCCCCGCGTGACTTGCACATACACGAACTGATCATCAGCGCTGCTGCGCTCGATCAGCCGCGCCAGCAGTGCCTGCCAGCCGGTGCGGTTAAACGGGTTCACGATGCGCACCTCACGCAGGCTGCGCTCCAATCGCGCCAGATGCTGCTCGAGGCGGAACGGCTTGCGCCGGTAAACTGGCACCACCTCGTAGACGCCATCGCCGAAAATGAACCCGCGGTCTAGCGGCGAGATGCGCGCCTGCGACAGCGGCAGCCAGTTGCCGTTGAGGTAACAAATGGGATCGTCTACGAGCGAGGCGGCTTCCATCGGCATGCATGCTACCCGGTTGGCGCAGCGCGCTCAGCGGCGCCGCAGCGCACGGACGAAATCCTGCGCTTGCGCGGCGCCCAGGATGCCGGCCACCAGCCGTTCGGCCTCCTGCAGGCGCTGGCGTAGCTCCTCCGGCGTGCGGCACTGCTCGATGCGAACCGCCATCACCTCGGCGTCCGGACCGAGCCGGTCTGCCAGTTCGCGTACTGCCCGCCGCTTGATGGCTTCCAGCGAAGCGGCTAGGCGCTCATCGGCTGCGTCCTCACTGCCGGCATCGCCCAAGGGCGTCTCCGAGGCCGCGGGCGCCGCCTCACCCACACCGACTACGCGTTGCACAAAGCCCTGCGACTCCAGCGTTTCGATGATTTGCGCGATCTCCCCCGGTCGTGCCAACGGCGCCAGTTCCGCCACGCTGCGTCGGCCATCGATCATGATCAACACGCGCCGCGCCGCCAGCGACAGCGCGCCGCTGCGCGCGGCGACCTCAGCCGCGCCTTTCGGCGTCTTCGCGTAGACGCTGTGCTCGTCGATCATCGTCTTGCCAAATCGGGCAGCTAGAACCTGAGGGCCCCATCGGCCAGGCGCCGGCGCCTCTTGAACTGGACGGCCTTTTAGTCGCTTCCCGCGGCAGCGTCAAACGCGCTGCACAAATGGACCTGCAGCAGCCGCTTTAAGGTCGACAGTCGGCGGTGAAAGAAATGATCGGCGCCGGGCAGGACGACCACCGGCAACTCCTGCGGGCGGGCCCAGGCAAGCACATCGCTAAGTGGAATCGTCTCGTCGCACTCGCCATGAATCACCAAGGTTTGCTGCACCGGCACCGCCGGCAGCGGCCACTTGCCAGCGGCCGCTCCAACGAGCACGAGCAGCCGCGGTAAACGGCCTCCCGCGCCCAGCCGCTGGCAAGCCTGCGCCGCAACAAAGCTGCCAAAGGAGAAGCCCGCCAGCGCCAACGGCAGCTCGGCGGCGATGACGCCCTCGCTCCACTGCGCCGCCGTGTCGATCAGGTGCATGAAATCGTCGGTTTCGCCGGCACCGTGATCGTGAATGCCGGCGCTGGCGCCGACACCGCGGAAATTCGGCCGCACGGCGATTAGCCCGGCGGCGGCGAAGGCGCGCGCCAGCGTGGCGACCACTTTATTGTCCAGCGTGCCGCCGTACAGCGGATGTGGATGCCCGATGAAAGCCACCCCGCGCGCTGCCTCGCGCGGCAGGTCAAGCGCTACCTCAATTGGCCCGACGATGCCGGGCACCGTGCGCCGCTGCTGCATCGGCCGGCTGCTTAAATCTTCAAGCGCTCGACGACGCGACCGTAGCGCAGGTGCGAGTCGATGATTTCGTCAATGTCCTCGCGATCGACGTAGGTGTACCAGGTCGCATCCGGATAAATGACCACGCAGGGGCCTTGCTCGCATCGATCCAGACAGCCGGCCTTGTTGATGCGCACCTTGCCAGGGCCGGCTAGCCCGAGCTGCTTGACGCGCTGTTTGGCGTACGCCTGGATGTCCGCGGCGCGGTGATCAGCACAACAGGGGCGGCCGTCGTCGCGCTCGTTTAGGCAAAAAAAGACGTGAAATTTGTAATGGCTCATGCTTCATTGTAGGCACACGTGCCGTCGCGCCGCATGAATTCCCGCGCGGCCAGCCAAGCGGCGGCGGCAAAAGGCCAGGCGCTCGCCAGCCACTGCGTAGCGGCGTGGAAATGCGCAAGCCGCCCGCTGCGCCACTGCATGAGCCAAGCCGTGAAATACGGGTTCTGCGGGATCACTGCCACGGCGACGAGTAACGTAACGCAGGCAAGCAGCCCTAGGCGCGCTACCGCGCGGGGCGGACCCCAGGCCGCCACCGACAAGGCTAACGTACCGAGCAGGAGTCCAGCCACTGCACCTGGGGTCAGCCAGGCAAGCGCATGCTCCGACCCGAAGCGCACGCCGTAGGCGAGTGCCTTGGCACCTAAGGCAGCAAGCCCCAGCGCTGCGAGCAGCGCCAGCCGTGGCGCGCGCGCGGTCATTACCGAAGCCGCCATCAAGCCAGCGGCGAGCAGGCCGGCGGTGGTGACCAACGCCTCGGCGAGAATAAATTCGGTGGAGGTCCAGGCCATGCGCGCCGGCAACCACACAAACCACCGCCGGGCTGCCTCCAGCAGCGCGCCGTCTGCCGCACCCAGTCCAAACAGCATCGGCAACGGATGCATCTGCGCAAGCGGCCACAGCGCCAGCAGCACGAGGGCAACGCTGCCATCGCGCGTGAACCAGGCTGCCCGCAGCTGCTGCAGCCGCCCGCGGTCGATCAGGCTGTCGGCGCGCCAGGCCCCGAGCAGCGCGCCGAAGGCGGTGCCGCCGACGTTGGCCAGCCAGTCCACGTTGGAGGCGATGCGCGGCGGAAGATAGGTTTGCAACGCTTCGATGGCGCCCGACAGCAGTGCGCCCGTGGCCAGCGCCACCGCAACCGCTGCCCCGCCGCGCAGGCGCGGATACAGCGCGAGCACGAGCAGCGCGCCAAACGGCAGGTAACCGAGCACGTTGACGGCGACGTCAAAGTGCGTCACGTACTCGGGCCACGGCGCCCACAGGAAGGCGAACGGACCGACGCCGAGGTCGCGCCAACCGCTCCAGGGCGCGAGACTCGCATAGACGATCAGCAGGGCATAGGCGGCGCAGGCAAGCCGCGCCAGCGGCGAGCCCCTGCGCCGAGCGGCGCGTACAACGAAACGGTCGGCGGGCATGCCAGGCTGATTGTCCGGTGGCGCTGATGGCGATGGCAAGCGTGGGTCGTGGCGGTGCTACAGTGCGCTGCGTCGTCCGCATTGCCCGTCATCGTCATGCGTTCGATATCGGAGCCTGCTTGCCCAGTGATGGCCGCCGCGCGGCCGCTTGACGCCGACGCGATCGCAATGGCCGCCGGCGCGGGCCTGCAGGTGGAAACCGTCGTCGAAACCGGATCGACCAACACCGATCTGCTGGTACGCGCGCGCCGCCAGGCGCCGGCGCGGCCTGTGCTGCGCGCGACGGTGGCGCAGACGTCCGGGCGGGGCCGGCGCGGCCGCGCCTGGCATGCCACCCCCGGTGGTGCGCTGCTTTTTTCGCTCGCGCGCGCGCTGGCCGGCCCCTACGCGCGCGAGCCGTCGGCGACGCTCGCCTGCGGTGCCGCGGTAGCGGAGACGCTCGAGGCGTTCGCACCGGTGCGCCTGAAATGGCCGAATGATCTGGTCATCGGCGAGCGCAAGCTTGGCGGAATCCTGTGCGAAGTTGCGCTCGATTCGGCCGGCAACCGCACGCTGGTGGTCGGCATCGGCCTTAATCTGTGGCTGGACGCGGCCACGCGACAGGCGATTGACCAGCCGGCAGCGGCCCTCTCCGAATTCGTGGACGATGCGCTGCTGCTGACGGGGCGTGAGCGGCTCATCGGCGATCTTGCCCGCGCGCTGCTGGCCGTGCTCGCGCAGTTTGAGGCGCACGGCTTCGCGCCGCTGCGCGCACGCTACATCAGGCGCTTTGCGCTGCTGAACCGCTTAGTCGAGTTGTCCGATGCCGAAGGTCTGATCGCCGTCGGCACCGTGGTCGATATCGATGCTGCGGGGCGGCTGGTGTTGCGCACCGCCACCGGCGTGCAAGCGTACGCCACCGGTGAAATGACGCTGCGCGTGCGATAGCGACGATGGCCTGGCTGCTGCTGGACGTCGGCAACACGGCGATTAAGTGGGCGTACCGCGAAGGCGATGACCATCGGCTCGTCGGCTCGGGGCTGGCGCTGCGCGCCGCATCCGACCCGCTGGCGCAGCGGCTGGCCAAGGCGTGGCGTGGACTGCAGGCGACGCGTGCATTCGGTGTGAGTGTCGCCGACGCGGCGACGATGCAGGCCGTAGAGGAGGCGGCGCAGGCCGCCGCCGGCATCAGCGTCAAGTGGCTCGCCGCACAGCCGCACTTCGCCGGCCGCGGCCCCGGCTACGGCCTGGCGCTGATCAATGCCTACCGGGAGCCCGCGCAGCTCGGGCCGGACCGCTGGCACGCGCTGATCGCCGCCTGCGCCAAGTTTCCGGGCGAGTCGCTGGTGGTG
>JANWUU010000164.1 GCA_025057735.1 Burkholderiaceae bacterium | reverse complement strand
GCCTGCGCGAAGGCGTCTTCGCGGCGGTGCGCGCCTTCATCGACGCGCACAACCAGTTACCCAAGGGGCTGAAGCTGCTGTCGGAGGACGTCTTCGCGCGCGCCAGCTTCGTGCTGTCCGCGCGCGTGCTCGATCCGCAGTTCCAAGGCCAGATCAAGGAGCGGCTGAACAGCCGCGACGCCGTGCGGCTGGTGGCCTCGTTCGTGCGCCCGCAACTGGAGTTCTGGCTCAACCAGCATCCCGAGTATGGGCGCCGCCTGGCGGACCTGGCGATCCGACAGGCGCAGGCGCGCACGCGGGCCGCACAGAAGGTCGAAAAGAAGAAAGGATCGGCGGTGGCGGTGCTGCCGGGCAAGCTGACCGACTGCGAGTCCACGGACATCACCCGCAACGAGCTCTTCCTGGTCGAGGGCGATTCGGCCGGCGGCTCGGCAAAAATGGGCCGCGACAAAGAATTCCAGGCCATTTTGCCGCTGCGCGGCAAGGTGCTGAACACCTGGGAGGTGGAGCGCGACCGCCTGTTCGCCAACGCCGAGGTCCACGATATCGCGGTCGCCATCGGCGTCGATCCGCACGGGGCGGAGCAGGAGGTTGATCTGTCCGGGCTGCGCTACGGCAAGATCTGCATCCTGGCCGATGCCGACGTCGACGGTGCGCACATCCAGGTGTTGCTGCTGACGCTGCTGTTGCGGCATTTCCCGAAGTTGATCGAGCGCGGCCACGTGTACGTCGCGCGGCCGCCGCTGTATCGGGTCGACGTGCCGGCGGCGGGGCGGCGGCCGCCGCGGCGGCTCTACTGCCTGGACGACGAGGAGCTGCGCACCACGCTGGACAAGCTGGTCGACGAAGGCGTGCGCGAGGGCAGCTGGACGATCGCGCGCTTCAAGGGGCTGGGCGAGATGAGCGCCGAACAGCTCTGGGAGACGACGATGAATCCCGACACGCGCCGGCTGCTGCCGGTGACGATCGGGGAGGCGGGCCTTGCGCGTACCATCGCGACGATGAACCTGTTGATGGGCCGTGGCGAGGCGGCGGCACGCCGCGCCTGGCTGGAAGAACATGGCAACGAGGTCGAGGCCGATGTATGAGGTCGGCGGCGCCGCGCGCCCCGCGCTGCCGCGCGGGCGCACGGCCGAACCTCCGGGGCGCGGGCCGTGACCGCGGCGACGGCTCAGGGGCGCTCGCGCGTGCTGGCCGTGGTCGCCGGCCTGCTGGCGACGCTGCTGATCGCGCTGCTCGTCGCCCTCGGAGTGCTGGCTTTCGCGCCGAATGCCGGCGTGCCGGCCGACCTCTGGCGCTGGCTGGCCGGGGCGCAGCTTGCGGTGGGCGTGCCGCTGGTGGTGCTGCTGGCCTGGCGCTGGCGTCGTGCGCGCGGCGTGGACCGACGCGCACAGGCGCTTGAGGCAGGACTTGCCAACCTCTCGGTCGGGGTGGCGATCTGGGACGCCGACGACCGCCTGGTCGTCTGCAACGCGGCCTTCCGGGCGCTGTTTCCGGAAATCGAGCGCGACCTTGTGCCCGGGGTCGAGTATGTGGCGCTGTCGCGCCGCTACTACCAGCTGGCGCCGTCTGATGTGATCGCCGGTCGCTCCGAGGACCAGTTCGTCGCCGACGCCCTGGCACGCCGGCGCGGCGAGCGGCCCGGCAGCGCCATCCGCCCGCACCGCGGCGGCTGGCTGCTGATGGAAGACCGCCCGATGCCTGGCGGTGGGGTGGTCAGCCTGCGCATCGACGTCACCGACCGCGAGCGCGCGGCCGACCGGCTGCGCGCCAGCGAGGCGCGGCTGCGCGCGCTGACGCTGCTCGCCACCGAGTGGTACTGGGAGACCGACGCGAACCTGCGCTTTAGGCTGCTGCACGGGCCTGCCCCGTACGAGGAAAAGATGCGTGCGCGGCTGCTCGGTCAGTCGCTCGACTGGCTGCGCGCGCTGCCGCGCTTCCGCATCGACTGGGCGCGCCTGGAGAGCCATGTCCAGCGCCGCGAGGCGTTTCGCCGTCTGGCGTTCAGCTACCGATTCAAGGGCGGCAGCGTCGGTTACTACGAGTGCTCGGGCGAACCGATTTACCGCGACGGCGAATTCGCCGGCTACCGCGGTCTGACCTGGGACGTCACCGAACGCGAGACCCTGATCGCGCAACTGACGGAAAGCGAGGCACGCTTCCGCGCACTGACCGAGCTGTCCTCCGACTGGTACTGGGAGACCGACGCCGAGCACCGCTTCACCGTCATTCGGCAGGGCCCGCACCGCTCGCTGCCCCTGCCGGAGGCCGATTTGATCGGGCGCCGGCGCTGGGAACTCGGCGGGGAGCTGCTGCGGCCTGCCAGCTGGGACGAGCACCGCGCCGATCTGCAGGCGCGGCGCTCGTTCCGCGATCTCATCGTGCGGCGCCGTCAGCCGGACGGGTCGGCGGTCTACACGCTGACCGCCGGCGACCCGGTGTTCGACGACCAGGGCGTCTTCGTCGGCTACCGCGGCATCGGCAAGAACATCACCGAGCAGGTGCAGGCGCAGGAGCGCATCGAGCGGCTGGCCACCCTCGATCCGCTGACGCAACTGCCGAACCGCCAGACCTTCGACGAACGCGCCGCCCGCACGCTCGCCGACGCCTACGCCCAGGGCCGCCGCTGCGCGCTGCTGTTCCTCGATCTGGACAACTTCCGCCTGCTGAACAACGGCTACGGCCACCGCATCGGCGACATGGTGCTGGCGCACGTGGCGGCGCGCATGCGGGAGGTGGTCGGCGCACCGCACCTGATTGGCCGCCGTGGCGGCGACGAGCTGGTGGCGCTGCTGGTCGATTTGCCGCGTCCGGAGGCGGCGACCGACACCGCGCGCACCCTGATCGAGGCGCTGTCGGAGCCGGTGCGAGTGCTGGGGCTGGAGGTGAGCGTCACGCCGTCGATCGGGATCGCGCATTTCCCGCAGGATGGGGTGGATCTGGACTCGCTGCTGAACGCGGCCGACGCGGCGATGTACCAGGCCAAGGAGAACGGGCGCCGCACCTATGCGCTGTACACGCCGGCAGTGGCGCGCCGCGTCGACCTGCGCCTGCGGCTGGAGCAGCGGCTGCGCAAGGCGGTGGAGGCGCGCGATTTCCGCCTTTATTACCAGCCGCTGGTGGCCATGAGCGACGGCAAGATGATCGGCGCCGAGTGCCTGGTGCGCTGGAAGGACGCCGAGCTGGGCGAGATCTCGCCGGCGGAGTTCATCCCGATCGCGGAGGAAAGCGGCCTGATCGTCGGCCTGGGCGACTGGGTGCTGCGCGAGGCCTGCCGCGCGCGTCAGGTCTGGCGCAGCCTGGGGCTGGAGGTGCCGCCGCTGGCGATCAACGTCTCGGGGGTGCAGCTGCGGCAACTGGGCTGCGTGGAGCGGCTGCTGCAGGTGCTGACCGAATACCAGGTGGCGCCGAGCGAGATCGAGGTCGAGGTGACCGAGACCGGGCTGCTGGATACCTCGGCCATTTCGCGCGAAAACTTGGTGCGCCTGCGTAACGCCGGCGTCAAGTTGGCGCTGGACGATTTCGGGGTGGGCTTCTCGTCGCTGTCGCATCTGCGCGATCTGCCGATCCAGCGACTGAAGATCGACCGCAGCTTCACGGTCGAGTGCATGCGGGATGCGCGCACGCTGACGATCGTGAAGGCCGTCATCGAGATGGCGCGCTCGCTCGGCATCAGCGTGACGGCCGAAGGCATCGAGACGCAGGCGCAGCAGACCTGGATGCAGCACCTTGGCTGCGATTCGGCGCAGGGCTTTCTGTTCGCCCGGCCGATGCCGGCGGAGGAATTCCTGAAGCTGTTCCTCGACCGCCGCGGCAGCGGCCGCGAACGCTCGCTGATGCATTGAGCGGCGCGCCGGCGTCGCGGTCGCGTTGCCGGCCCTGGAAATCCCACTTTCGATCGACCCGATGGCGGAACAACAAACCCTTTTCAAATCCGAGGACGACGACCAGGCGCTGGCGCTGGCGGCCTTCGCCAGCCGCGCGTACCTCGATTACGCGGTCTCGGTGGTGAAGGGACGCGCGCTGCCGGACATCGCCGACGGGCAGAAGCCGGTGCAGCGGCGCATCCTGTACGCAATGCACGACATGGGGCTGGGCCCGACGGCCAAGCCGGTGAAGAGCGCGCGGGTGGTCGGCGACGTGCTCGGCAAGTTCCATCCGCACGGGGACGCTGCCGCCTACGACGCGCTGGTGCGCATGGCGCAGGATTTCTCGCTGCGCTACCCGCTGATCGACGGCCACGGCAACTTCGGCTCGCGCGACGGCGACGCCGCGGCGGCGATGCGCTATACGGAAGCGCGCCTGACGCCGATCGCACGCCTGCTGCTGGACGAGCTCGAGGAAGGCACGGTGGATTTCGCGCCCAACTATGACGGCGCGTTCACCGAGCCGAAGCTGCTGCCGGCGCGGCTGCCCTTTGTACTGCTCAACGGCGCCTCCGGCATCGCGGTCGGCCTGGCCACCGAGATTCCCTCGCACAACCTGCGCGAGGTGGT
>JANWUU010000007.1 GCA_025057735.1 Burkholderiaceae bacterium | reverse complement strand
CACGCCGGCCTCGATGCGGTCCAGAAACTCCTCGATCTCGTCGACCGCGCCATAGAAGCCCGCGGTCAGGCCGTAGTCCGAGGCGTTCGCCAGTTCGATCGCCTGCGCGACGGAGTCGACCTCGGCGATCAGCACCAGCGGGATGAACTTTTCCTCGCGCCAGAGGCGATAGTCGAGCGGCGCGGTGCCGACGGTGGGGGCGACGAAATAGCCGTTGGCAAGTGCCGCCTCGCGCAGCGTGTGCCCGCCGGTAAAAATGCTGCCGTGCTCGTGCAAATTCGCCACGCACTTTTCGTAGCGTGCATAGGCGGCTGCGTTGATAACCGGTCCGAGCCAGTTTTCCGGTTGGGTTGGATCCCCGATGCGGATCTGCCGCGTCCGCTCGACCAGCCGGTCGCGCAAGGCCTGCGCCACCGGTTTCTCGACGTATACGCGCGAGCAGGCCGAGCACTTCTGCCCCTGCAGCCCGAAGGCCGAGCGCACGATGCCGAGCGCGGCGCGCTCCAAGTCCGCGTGCCGGCTGACGATGGCCGCGTTCTTGCCCCCCATCTCGGCGATGCAAGGCCGCGGCCAGCGGCGCTGCGCCGATCGCCGCAGGATCTCCATGCCGACCTCGTAAGAACCGGTGAAGGTCACGCCATCGACCTGCGGATGGTCCACGAGCGCCTGTCCGACCGTCGAGCCCGCGCCCGTCACGTAGTTCACCACCCCGTCTGGCAAGCCGGCGTCGCGCAGCACCTCCATCAGCAGCCAGCCGGACCAGGCGGTATCGCTCGCCAGTTTGAACACCACCGTGTTGCCGGTGACCAGGGCCGCCGCCACCGGGCCGCCAGCCAGCGCAACCGGAAAATTGAACGGCGCGATGACCGCCCATACGCCGTAAGGCTTCAGCACCGTGCGGTTGCGGCTGACGAACCCCGGTAGCGGATCGTTCGGCAGGGTGCGGACGAAACCGTCGTTGGCCTCCATCTGGTCGCAGTACCAGAAGAACAGGTCCGCGGTTTCCTGCACCTCGCCCAGCGCTTCCATCCGGTTCTTGCCAACCTCCAGCGCCACCGCCGCCGCGATCTCGTAGACGCGCTGCTCGATCAGCTCTGCCGCGCGACGCAGCCGCCGCACGCGCTCCGGCCACGGGGTCGCGCGCCAGGCCGGAAAAGCGCGCCGCGCGGCCTGTACCGCGGCGTCGACATCGGCGGCGCTGCCGGCGGGAAACGTGGCGAGCAGCCAGTCGCGGTCGATCGGCGAGCGCACCTCGAAGCGGCTGGCGGCCTCACGCGGTGCGCCGCCGACCCACATCGGCAGCGCCGCCCCCAGCCGCGCCTTCACGCGCGCCAGCGCGGCATCGAAATTCGCGTGCAGCGCAGGCGGCGGATCGAACATCGTCGCGTAGGTGAGCTTGAAATCTTTGTCCATCGTCAACGTCTCTTGGCGTGGTGTCCGTAATGCTAGCGATGCCGAGAGGGGGCGACTTGATTTCAGGCGCCGCCGGCGCAAACTTGGCCAACATGTCGCAAGTCCGCCCGCCCGCCGTGGCCGGTCTGTTCTACCCGGCCGAGCAAGGGGCGCTGCGCGCGCAAGTCGCCGGCCTGCTCGCCGCCGCGACGCCCGCCGCAGGGCGGCCGAAACTGCTGATCGCGCCCCACGCCGGCTATGTCTACTCGGGGCCGACCGCCGCCCACGCCTATGCCCTGCTGGCGCCGTACAGGGACGAGATCCGGCGCGTGGTCCTGCTGGGACCGGCGCACCGGGTCTGGGTCGATGGGGTCGCGGTGCCGAGCGCGCAGCGCTTCGCCACGCCCTTGGGCGAAGTGCTGCTGGATCGCGACACGCTGGCGCGCCTGCGCACCCTGCCGGACGTGATCGAAAGCGACCGCGCGCACGCCGCCGAACATGCGCTGGAGGTGCAGCTGCCTTTCCTGCAGACGGTGCTCGCGGATTTCGTTTTGGTGCCGCTTGCGGTCGGCGACATGGCCTCCGAGCGGCTGGCAGCGCTTCTGCAGGACCTCTGGGGCGGGGACGAGACCCTGATCGTGATCAGCTCGGACCTGTCGCATTACCACCCATACCGCCAGGCACAGTCGCTCGACCGGCAGACGGTGGCGCGCATCCTCGCGTTGCAGGAAGGGCTGCATCCCGAACAAGCGTGCGGCGCGACCGCCATCAATGCGGCCATCCTGGCGGCGCGCGCCGCCGGGCTGCGCCCCCGTCTGCTGGACCTGCGCAACTCGGGTGATACGGCCGGCGACCGCGGCCGCGTCGTCGGCTATTGCGCTATCGCCTTCGAGCCCGATGCACATGGTCGCCGACACTGAGCTTGGCGCAGCCTTGCTAGCGCACGCACGCAACGCGGTGGCGCAGGCGCTCGGCTGCGCGACGGTGCCGGAGCCCTGGCATACCCGATTGCTGCAGCCGGGCGCGACCTTCGTCACGCTGCGCCAGCAGGGCGAGCTGCGCGGCTGCATCGGCTCGCTCACCGCCACGCGCCCGCTGCTGGAGGATGTCCGCGCCAACGCCCGCGCCGCGGCTTTCGAGGACCCGCGGTTCGCGCCGCTTGACGCCAAGGAAGTCGGCGCCACGCGTTTCGAGGTCTCGCTGCTGACGCCGCTGCAGGCGCTGCCCGCCGACAGCGAGGAGGCCCTGCTGCAGGCGCTGCAGCCATACCAGGACGGCCTGGTGCTGCGCTATGGCAGCAGGCGCGCCACGTTTCTGCCGCAGGTCTGGCACAGCCTGCCGCAGCCGCGCGACTTCCTGCGGGCGCTGAAGCGCAAGGCCGGACTGGCACCGGATTTCTGGTCCGAGGGGCTCGCCTTCGAGCGCTATCAGGCGCTGCGTTTCGAGGAAACAGGCATCCCTGTCGCATGAACACGGGCGACGCATCGTTCGGCCTTGCCCACCCGGCGCGCTGGTGGCACCGGCTGGACGACGGCCGCATCCAATGCGACCTCTGTCCACGCGACTGCCGCCTGCACGAAGGACAGCGGGGTCTGTGCTTCGTGCGGCAGCGCCGCGGCGATGCGCTGATCCTCACCACCTATGGCCGCAGTTCCGGCTTCTGCATCGACCCGATCGAGAAGAAACCGCTGAATCATTTCTATCCGGGTTCCTCGGTGCTGTCCTTCGGCACTGCCGGCTGCAACCTGGCCTGCAAGTTCTGCCAAAACTGGGACATCTCGAAATCGCGCGAGATGGACCGCCTGATGGACGCGGCCTCGCCAGCGCGCATCGCGCAGGTCGCGCAGGCCTACGGCTGCCGCTCGGTCGCGTTCACCTACAACGATCCGGTGATCTTTGCCGAGTACGCGCTCGACACCGCAGCCGCCTGCCGCGAACTTGGCTT
>JANWUU010000089.1 GCA_025057735.1 Burkholderiaceae bacterium | reverse complement strand
CCTCGGGCTTCGGCCGTTGATGCGGCCGGGCGCGCCCATGCCGCTTTCCCGCGGGCAGATCGCGTTGTCCGGCGTCTGGATCGGCGCGGGCATCGGCGCGATGCATTACACCGGTATGGCGGCCATGCGCACCGATGGGCTACTGCGCTACGACCCGTGGTGGTTCGCGCTGTCGGTGCTGGTGGCGATCGCGTTGGCGATGGGCGGACTCGCGGTGCGTGAGGTGCTGCGCCGAACGCGGCGCCTGCCGCGCCTGCCGGTGGTGCTGCTGGCCGGCAGCGTGCTCGGCTGCGCCACGTCGGCGATGCACTACACGGCGATGCAGGCTTCGCTGTTCATCGGGGTGGTCGATCCGACCTATGTGCCGTGGTCGAGCCGGCAGGGGCCGCTGGCACTGGCAGTGGCCGGCTCGACGGTGCTGGCGTTCAGCTTCGCGGGCGGCATGCTGGCCATCGCCGCCTACCGGGCGCTGGCGTTGCGGCTGCGCGAGCGGGGCGCGCTGGTGCGCGATATCTTGGACAACCTGCCGGGGGCCGTGCTGCGCGTAAGCGCCGACGACCGCCGCCGAGTCATTCTGGTGTCGCACGCCCTGGCGGATCTCACCGGCCGATCGGTCGAAGACTTCGAGCGCGGCGCCTGGGACCTCGCGGAGGTCGTGCATCGCGAGGACCGTGCCGCCTTCGAGGAGGCGCTACAGCGCACACGCGCCACCGGCGAGCGGGTGCGCCTGGTGGTGCGCTTGCAGCACGCGCGCGAGGGCTGGCGCTGGGTGGTGATCCTGGCCGTCGTGCGAAGCGTCGAGGCCATGGCCGATACGCCGGCGGTGCTGGATCTGTTCATGGCCGACATCACCGCGCAGCACAGCGCGCGCCTGCGCGAGCAGACCCTGCTGGCGGCAATCGACCGCGTGGTCGGCCGCGCGGTGCTGACGCCGGAAGGCTACTTCGTCGAGGTCAACGAGAAGCTGGCCGGCGTGCTCGGCTATACGCCGCAGGAATTGGTGGGCCGCCATCACCGCGCGGTGTGGATCGACGAGACACAGGCGGCCGAGATGGGCGCGTTCTGGGATGCGCTGCGCCGCGGGCAGGCGCAGCCGGGCGACTTCGCGCGCCGCGCCAAGGACGGCAGCGTGCGGTATCTGTCCGCCTGGTACCAGCCGCTGTTCGATGCCGAGGGCAAGACGACAAGTGTGCTGAAGCTCGGCTTCGACATCACCGAGCGCGTGCAGAACGTCGAGGCCCTGCAGCGCATCCAGCGCGAGCTCGAGCAGGCTCTGGCCAGCCGCAGCGCGTTCTTCGCCAACGTCAGCCACGAGATCCGCACGCCGATGAACGCGATCGTTGGCTTCGCGGAGCTGCTGCGCGAGCAGCTGCCGCCCGGCGGGCCGCGCCAGCACGCGCAGACCATTGTGGATGCGGCGCGCGGGCTGCTGCGCATCCTTAACGACTTGCTGGACGCGGCCAAGCTGGAACGCGGCGAGTTCGCGATCGTCACGGCGCCGTTTCGCCTCGACCGCCTGCTGCACGATCTGGTGTCGCAGTACGGTGTGCTGGCAGCGCAGAAGCGGCTGCAGTTGCGCTGCGAGATCGAGCCACAGCTCGAGACCTGCTGGACGGGCGACGGCGACCGCATCCGGCAAATCCTTGCCAACCTGCTCGGCAATGCCTTGAAGTTCACCGAACGCGGCCGCGTGACCCTGCGCGCCGGCCGCTGCCCCCAGGGTCTGCTGTTGGTGGTCGAGGACACCGGCATCGGCATCCCCGCGCACCGGCAGGCGGCGGTGTTCGACCCGTTCGTGCAGGCCGATGCCGGTACCGCGCGCCGCTACGGCGGCACGGGACTGGGCATGAGCATCGTCAAGCGGCTGGCCGAGCGCATGGGGGGCAGCGTCGAGCTGCACAGCGAGGTCGGCCGCGGCACGCAGGTGAGCGTGCGGCTGCCGCTGGCGCCCGCGCCTGGCGCCGCGTGCGCGGACGAGGCAGCCGCCGACCCGGCAGACAGTTCGCTGCCGGCGCTGCGCGTACTCGCTGCCGATGATGTCGCGCAAAACCGCGAGCTGCTGGCCGCCCTGCTGGGACGTGACGGTCATGCGCATCACATCGTCGAAGATGGCGCCGCCCTGCTGGCCGCCTATGAGGCCGATCCCCTTGGCTGGGACGTCGTGCTGCTCGACGTACACATGCCGGAGCTCGACGGCCTGCTCACCTGTGAGCGGCTGCGCACGCTGGAGCGGGTGCACGGGCTGCCCGCGGTTCCGGTCTATGCATTGACCGCGAGCGTGCTGGAGGCCGACCGCAGGGCTGCGCAGCGGGCGGGGATGGACGGTTTCTTGGAGAAGCCGATCGACCCGCGCGCGCTGCGGCGCGCGTTGCGCGAGGCCGCCCTACGGCGGCGCGGCGGCCCTCCGCCGGCCGCGGCGGTGCCGCGCGTCAGGGGCGAGCCGCCGGCGGCCACCGAGTGCGTTGGCGACGCGGTGGCCGCCGACGCACGTGGCCGCGCGCTCTGGGGCGAAGACTGGCTGGCGCGGGTGCGCGCCTGGCACGCGGAGATGGCGCCGCAGTGGTCCGGGCACAGCGGCTGGGATCGCGCGCAATGGCACCGCCTGGCCGGCGTGGCGGCGAACCTGGCGCTGCCCGCCCTGGCGCAGGCGGCGCGCGACTGCGAACGCGCCTGCGTCGAGGGACGGCCGCTGCCGTTGCAGCGGGCGCAGCAGGCTTGGCAGGCGCTGGGCGCGTGGCTGGCGCAACAACCCGTCGCCGAGGAGCGGCGCGAGCCCGCCGAAAGCGGCGCTGCGGCGGCGACACTGCCCGCGGCGCTGCAGGCGCGGCTGCTGCGCGCTTGCGAGCGCGGCGAGATCGACGAGGAGGCGCTGGCCGAAGCCGAGCGCCTGGATGCCGCAGGCACGCGCGCGTTGCGGGCGCGGCTGGAGACCTTTGACTTCGACGGTGCGCGCGCACTGCTGGCGGGCGGCGCTACGGAAATCCTGCTCGAGCGGAGTTGACGATGTCGGATCTATCCATTCCGCTGCACGCGGCTGACGGGCTCGCCGACGACGACGAGGGCCGGCCACGGCTGCTGCTGGTCGACGATGAGCCGCAGAACCTGCAGTTGCTGAAACGCGTGCTGGAGAGCGAATACCGCCTGTCTTTCGCGCGCAGCGGACCGGAGGCGCTGCAGCGCGTGCGCGAGGTGATGCCGCGCCTCATCGTGCTGGACGTGATGATGCCCGGCATGAGCGGCCACGAGGTGCTGCAACGCCTGCAGGCCGATCCGGCGACTGCCGCGATTCCGGTGCTGTTCTGCACCGCGCTCGGTCAGGAGGAAGACGAGAGCTACGGCCTGTCACTGGGCGCGGTCGACTACGTGACCAAACCGATCTCGCCGACCGTGCTGCGCGCCCGTATCCGCACCCATCTGGCGCTGGTGCAGCGGCACGAGCTGGAACGCACGCGGCTGGAGATCATCCGCCGCCTGGGCCGCGCCGCCGAATTCAAGGACAACGAAACCGGTCGGCACGTGATTCGCATGAGCCACTACAGCCGGCTGATCGCCGAGGCGCTGGGTGCCTCGGCCGCCTTCTGCGAGCGCCTGCTGGCGGCGGCGCCCATGCATGACATCGGCAAGATCGGAATCCCGGACGCGGTGCTTCTGAAACCGGGCAAGCTCGACGACGCGCAGTGGGCCATCATGCGGCGCCACCCGGAGATCGGCGCGCAGATCATCGGCGATGACCCGAGCCCATTGCTGCAAATGGCGCGCCGTATCGCGCTCGAACATCACGAAAAATGGGACGGCAGCGGCTATCCGCGGGGACTGCGCGGCGAGGCCATCAGCGTGGAGGCCCGCGTGGTTGCGGTGGCCGACGTGTTCGACGCGCTGACCAGCGCACGGCCCTATAAGCCGGCTTGGCCGCTGGCGCGCGCGCTTGACTGGCTGCGCGAGCAAAGCGGCCGCCACTTCTGGCCGGATGCGGTGGCGGCGTTCGAGCGCCGCCTCGACGAGGCGCTGGCGATCCAGAACCAGTGGCGCGACGAGACCTGACCTCAACGGCGCTCGCGCAAACGGATTCCCGCAAACAGAGTAACCGCACGCCCGCGCCAACCGCCGGCGGCCGATAAAGTGGGAGCGTTTCCCGCGGCGCGCGCGTGCCGCCATGAGGCGGTGGGCGACGGCCCGCACTGTCCAGACGGCGAATCCATGTTGAGTCGGGTGATCGAGGCGGCGCGCCGCATCCGCGGCGCGCGGAGGACGGGCGGCTGGCACGTGCGCGAGGCGGCGATCATGGGTACCGCCATCCGTGTTGAGCTCTGGGGCGACGACGCCGCGCAGGCGGAGGCGGCCATCGACGCGGTGCTGGCCGAGATGCGGCGCATCGATGCCGCCTACAGTCCGTTTAAGCCCGAATCGGAACTGTCGCGCGTCAACCGCGAGGCCGCGCGGCAGGCGGTGACGGTCAGCGAGGAGTTCTTCGCGCTGCTCGCGCGCGCGATGGAATTCTCCGAGCGCTCGCAGGGCGCCTTCGACATCACGTTCGCCGCGGTCGGCGCCCTGTACGACTACCGGCGCGGCATTCGACCCAGTGAGGCGCAGCGCGCTGCCGCCTTGCAGGCGGTCGGCTACCGCAACCTGCATCTGGATCCCACCACGCGCAGCGTGCGCTTCGCGCGCGCGGGGGTGCGTATCGACCTGGGCGGTTTCGCCAAGGGCTATGCGGTGGACCGCGCGGCGGCGATCGTGGCGCGCCGCGGAATCGCGCACGCGATGATTGCCGCCGGCGGCGACAGCCGCATCGTCGGCGACCGGCGCGGCCGGCCGTGGATGATCGGCGTGCGCGACCCGCGCCGGCGCGGTGAGGTGGTCGCCGTGCTGCCGCTTGCCGACGTGGCGGTTTCTACCTCCGGCGACTACGAGCGCTTCTTCGAGGCCGACGGCCGGCGGTTCCACCATCTGGTGGATCCCCGCACCGGCGAATCGCCCGCCCACGTGCGTGCGGTGACCGTGATCGCCGACGATGGCCTGACGGCCGAGGCCCTGGGCAAGTGCGTTTTCGTGATGGGGCCGGAAAAAGGCCTGCAATTCGTCGCTTCGTATCCCGGCGCTGACGCGGTGGTGGTCGATGCGACCGGCGCGCTCGCTTACACCCCCGGCTTTTCGGATGATGGGCGCGCGTCTCGCCCATGAATACGATCGGTCGCAACGCTGAACGAGTGCGTGGAGAAAACACCATGAGCGTTGCGCCAAGAGGTTTCGTCGCCTGCCGTCCGGCTTGCCTGGCTGCCGCCGTCGCCGTCGTCGTGTTGGCCGGCTGCTTAAACGGCACGGGCAGCGGTTCGACCGTCACCGTCAACGGCGACGTGTCGATCGCTTACGTCAAGCGGTCGAACACCGTGGCGCTGAATCCGACCGACGGCACCAACTTCGCCCCTGGCGGGGACCTGATCATCCGCGAGAAGTCCTCGCCGTCGGCCGAGGAGTACAACGTCACCGCCGCGATCACGCAGGGACAGGGCGACGTCTCCGACCCGGAGGTTTCGTACGACGGCAAGAAGATCGTCTTCGCGCTGCGCTGTCCGACGTCGAACACGTCCACGATCAACGGCCAGCCTGCCTGCACCGGGCGCTGGAACATCTGGGAATACGACATGACCGCCGGCGGCATCCGCGGCGGCACCCTGCGGCGTATCACCAGCTCCACGCAGGACGACGACGTCGATCCCGCCTATCTGCCGGCGGGGCGCGGTTTCGTCTTCGCGTCCAACCGGCAGAGCCGCACGCGCACCACCAGCGGCGGCCAGACCTTTTACCTGCTGGACGAGTACGAGCGCGAGCGCGTGCTGAACCTGCACACGATGGCCGCCGACGGCAGCAACATTCAGCAGATCACCGTCAACGCCAGCCACGAGCGCAATCCGGTCGTGCGGCCCAACGGCGACATCATGTTCGCCCGCTGGGAGCACGTCGGCGACCAGAACCGTTTCACGATCTTCCGGGTGAAGCCCGACGGGACCGATCTGTTCGTCCTCTACGGTCAATTCAGCCCCGGCAACAGTTTTCTGCACCCGCGCGACATGGATCCGAGCGGTCCGTACAAGGGGTTCGTCGCCTCCAGCCTGATGCCGCTGTCCGGCACGCAGGAGGGCGGGGCCCTGGTATTCATCGACGTGGCCAACTATTCGGAACACAACGTGCCGGTGAACACGCAGGTGGCCGGAGGCGGCGGCCAGCGGCAGGCCACCGCGCAGGCCCTCAGCTTCGACCGTAGCCTGTCGCTGCATGGCCGCATCACGACGCCGTACCCGCTGTGGGACGGCACCAACCGCCTGTTGGTCGCCTATGCGCCGTGCCAGGTCACGCGCAACGGCCAGGTGGTGCCGTGCTCGACCCTGAGCGCGGACGAGATCGCGCGGCTGTCGGATCGCAACCGCACGCGCGAGCAGATCGCCAACGATTCGCTGCAGAACAACG
>JANWUU010000039.1 GCA_025057735.1 Burkholderiaceae bacterium | reverse complement strand
AGCAGGCCGATGATGGCCGCGCCGGTCAGTGACTTGCCGGCGCCGGATTCGCCGACCACGCCGAGCACCTCCCCCGGAGCGATCGCGAACGACACGTCATCGACCGCCACCAGCGTGCCGCGCCGGGTGGGGAATTCGATGCGCAAATGGCGCACCTCGAGCAGCGCGGTCACCGGCGGCCTCCGCGGCCGGCAGCCACGGCGCGCCGGCCCGTCACCGGCCGCAGCCGGCGATCGGCTCTTTGCGATTGACGCGCGGCTCGAACTCCTGCGTCAGCGGGCCGGCCTTTTTCGCCTCCAGCCAGTAGTGCATGCAGGGCTCGACGTCCAGCACCAGGGTGCGCTGCTCGCCGAAACGGAAGCCCGCCGCCGGCGGCCCCTGCACGACGATCGTGCGGCGGCCGGGTTTCACCAGGATCGGCGCTTCGCGCTGCACGTGATGCTCGCCATCGACCGAAATCACGATCACGTCGTACGTGTTCAGCTCGGCACGGCTCCAGCGCCGGCCATCCAGTTGCGAGAACGGTTCGCTCGCCGCGCAGCCGGCGAGCAGCGCGGCGCCGATTAGCAGCGGGCGATGTCGCATCGGAAGCCCTCCTCGGCCAGGCCGCGCGGCCGCCGCCCGGGCCGCCGCGCGCGGCGTTCACGGTAGCAGGGTGGCGCGACATCAGACGTAACCCATCGTAACTAACGCAGCTTCGGATTCAGCGCGTCGCGCAGCCAGTCGCCGAGCAGGTTGACCGACAGCACCAACAGCACCAGCGCGGCACCCGGGAAGATGGTGATCCACCACTCGCCGGAGAACAGAAACTCGCCGCCGATGCGGATCAGCGTGCCGAGCGACGGCGAGGTCGGCGGCACCCCGACGCCGAGGAACGACAGCGTGGCCTCGGTGATAATGGCGGTGGCGATGTGCACCGTGGCCAGCACCAGCACCGGCCCGAGCACGTTCGGCAGCACATGCCGCAGCATGATCGCCAGCGGCGGCACGCCGATGACGCGCGCCGCCTGCACGTACTCCTTGTTCTTCTCCACCAGCGTGGAACCGCGCACGGTGCGCGCGTACTGCGGCCAGCCGGCCAGCGCGATCGCCCCCACGAGCACCGGGAACGCGACCATGTCGTGCACGTCGCGCGGCAGCGCGGCGCGCGCCACGCCGTCGACCAGCAGCGCGATCAAAATGGCCGGGAAAGACAGCTGCACGTCCGCCACCCGCATTAGGAACGCATCCAGCCGCCCGCCCACGTAGCCGGAAATCAGCCCGATCGCCACGCCGGCGACCACCGACAGCAGCACCGAGGCAATGCCGATCGCCAGCGAGATGCGCATGCCGAAAAGGATCGCCGACAGCACGTCGCGGCCCTGGTCGTCGGTGCCGAGCAGGAACTTCGGATTGCCGCCCTCCTGCCAGGCCGGCGGCAGCGAGGCATCGAGCAGGTTGATCGACGCCAGATCAAATGGGTTGGTCGGCGCCACCCACTCGGCGAACAGCGCCGAGACGATCAGCAGCGCCGCCACCGCCGCCGCGCCGATCGCCACCGGCGAGGTGCGGAAGCTGTAGGCGACGTCGCTGTCCCAGAGGCGAGCGAGGCGACCGTTCATCCGGGGTCCGTTTCGACCGGCCGACGCCGCCGGCTATACACCGCGGTCCGGCCGGAAGGCCGCGGCCGAGCCGGCGTCGGCGCGGCGCGCTGCGCCTGGCACCGGCGCACCGGCTGGCACAGAAGCCGGCTCAGTCGTTGCGCTTGCGACCCACCGTGGTCCACTTCAGCATCATGAAGTTGTCCGCTAGCTGCACGGTGTTGACCGACTTTTTCATCGCCCACGCCAGGGCCTGCTGGTGCAGCGGGATGTGACCGATGTCATCTTGGTGGATCTTCATCGCCTCGCGAATCATCGCATTGCGCTTGGCGGGGTCGGTTTCGCTGGCGATCGCCTGCGTGAGCTCATCCACCCGCGGATTGCTGTAGGAGCCGAGATTGAACTGGCCACGCCCGGTCTTCGGGTCGGGTGTGGCCATCAGCGCGTTCAGCGGGTTATGCGCGTCATAGGTGCCGGGCGTCCAGCCGAGCAGGTAAAACGACGTGTTGCGCGACAGGATCTTGGGGAAATACGTGCCCTTGGTCTCGGCGGTCAGATTCACCTTGATGCCGATTCTGGCCAGCATCGCCGCCACCGCCTTGCAGATCTCCTCGTCGTTGACGTAGCGATCGTTCGGGCAGTTCATGCCGACCTCGAAGCCGTTCGGATAGCCGGCCTCCGCGAGGAGCTTCTTCGCCGCCTCGGGGTCGTACGGCAACCGTTTGTTCAGATCCGCGGGGAAGCCGCGGATACCCGGGGCGATCATCAGCGCGGTCGGCTGCGAGGCGCCGCGCATCACGGCCTTCTGGATGGCGTTGACGTCGATCGCCTGATAAAACGCCTGCCGCACGCGCTTGTCCTTGAACGGGTTCTTGCCCTTGACGTTGGAATACAGCAGTTCGTCGCGCCCCTGGTCCATGCCGAGGAAGATCGTGCGCAGCTCCGGCCCCTGCATCACCTTCAGGTTCGGGTTGGCGGCGATGCGGGCGATGTCCTGCACCGGCACCGGCTCCATCATGTCGATCTCGCCGGAGAGCAGCGCCGCCACGCGCGTGCTGGCGTTGGCGATCGGCGTGAAGATCGCCTCCTCGATGTTGGTCTCGATCTTCTTGTCCCAGTAGTTGAAGTTGCGCACCAGCGTCGTACGCACGCCGGGGTCGCGCGCGCGCAGGCGGAACGGCCCGGTGCCGTTGGCTTTGAACGAGGCGGTGTTCTCCACCCCTTTGCGCTTGTCTACCGGCTGCACGGCGCGGTTTTCCTCGCACCACTTCTTGCTCATGATGTACCACAGCGAGAGCACGTCCGGCAGGATCGGAAACGGCGCCCGCGTCACGATGTCGATCGCGTGGTCGTTGATCTTGCGGATCTCGACGATCTCCTGCACGTAGGTCTTGACGTCCGAGCCTTCGCCGCGCGCACGCTGCCACGAAAAGATCACGTCGTCGGCGGTAAACGGCGTCCCGTCGTGAAACGTCACCCCCTTGCGCAGGTTGAAGCGCCACACGGTCGGCGCCGTCTGCTTCCAGTCGGTCGCCAGCAGCGGCACCAGCTCCAGGTTCTTGCCGCGCCCGACCAGCGGCTCGTAGATGTTGCCGGTGAAGTTCAACTGCAGCGACTCGTTCAGCGAGTGCGGATCCATCGACAGCGCATCGCCCTGGTTGGCGAACTTAAAGGTGTTCGCGGCCGCCGCACCGGCCACCAGCGCGAGCGTGCCGGCTGCCGC
>JANWUU010000002.1 GCA_025057735.1 Burkholderiaceae bacterium | reverse complement strand
CGAACATCCCGCCTTCGGTGCATCAGTGCGGGCCGGTGCGGCCGTTGCTGACTTCGGCCGACATTACGACAACCCGTGGCTGTATCGGCCCCTCGTGCAAATGGGCGAACGTCTCAGCGACCCCAAGCAGCTGCGGCAGCTTGCGCTGGACGTGCTGTCCACCGCGCGGCCTGACAGTGCCGATTTCGGTGCCGCCGCCACCGTGCTTGCCTACAGCCTACTGAACGATCCGAGCCGCGGTGCGTTCGCGAACGATCTGCTGACTGTGGCCGAGGGTTATCTCGTCGCAGAAAGCGCCAATCCGCACGTTCAACGCTGGCAAATCTCGTTAGGCTACGCCGTCGCGCTGTTGATGTTGTCGCTGGGAGATCGGCAACGCGCGCAACACTGGTTCGCGGCGGTCGCCTCGCGCGACGCGCTCGCCTTCAGCCCGCTGTTGGCCACGAAGACGGTGGCCGCCGGCTTCTGGCGGGCCATCTTGGCGCTGGTCGATGGCCAGCAGGAGACCGCGCGCAGGTCGCTGCAGGCAGCCATCGAGGCAGCCCGCGCCGCGCTACACGCCGACGACCGTGAAGCGATCGGCGCGCCGCAGGCGCCCCTGAGCTTTGGTTTTAGCGAGCTTGCCGAGGTTGCGGATATGGCCAGCCAGTGTGCGGCCGCGTTAAACAACCTGGGCGAGTTCGAACGCGCACCCGGCAAGTTTTGGGCGCTGGTGGACGTGCGGCGGTTCGGGCTGGCCAGCTGGGCGCTTGCGCTGGAGCGGGAGAACCGCGAGCTGCGCGAGGCCCTGACGCGGCTGCAGGGCTCGCTGACCGCGGCCAAGGCGGCGCCTTTGCGCGGCGCGGCAATACACCAAGCGTGAGGCTGCATGGTTGGCCTGCGGCCGGTGGGATAACGCAAGCGCGTACCGGGTGCTCTTAAGTCCGGTCAGCCGTTGCCGATTACGCGGCTGAATACCCGGGGCAGCCGCCGAATGAACAGCGTCTTACCCTTGTCAGACTCGCTGAGTGCGCCAAGTGTTCGAGACCTGCCGCGCGAGCGGCAGGCGCCGCAGCAGGTGCCTGCGTCGGCGCCGCCTGAAGGTGCGGCGGAAGTCAAACCGGTGGCCGCTCTGCCCGCGGCGCTGGCCGAAGCGAATCGCGCACTCGCTCGGCGGGGCAGCGAATTGACCTTTGAGATGGACGCTGAAGCCGGTCGAATCATCGTCAAATTGATTGACAAAGACACCGGTGAGGTGTTGCGGCAGATTCCCTCGCCCGAGATGCTGCGCATTGCGCGCGCGTTGCGGGACGGCGAAAACGGCGCGTTGGTACAGGCCAATGCCTAAGCGGCAGGACACACGATGGCAGTTGGCGGCGTAAGCACCGGTGCGATCGACGTACGTGGCTTGGTCGACCAGCTGATGCAGGTCGAGCGCAAGCCATTGAAAAAACTGCAGGAGCGCGAATCGCAGGTTCAGTCGCGGCTGTCGGCGTTCGGGCGCATACAAGGTGCGCTGTCGGCTCTGGAATCGGCGCTGGCTAAGCTGCGTCAGCCCAATGCGTTTCGGGCGACGCAGGCCACCGTCAACGGCACGGCCGTCACAGCTGCCTCCAGTGCCGCCGCCGCCGCAGGCCGCTATGCCGTGCAGGTCACACAGCTGGCGCGCGCGCAGTCGTTTGCGTCGACAGCGGCGGCCAGTGCATCGGCGGACATTGGGGCGGGCACGGTGACGATCCGCGACGCCGCGGGCACGATCGTGGCGACCGTACAAGTGGGCGATGCCGGTACTGGCACGCTGCAGGAACTGCGCGATGAGATCAACGCCGCCGGGGTGGGCGTGCGGGCCTCGTTGGTCAACGACGGCGGCCAGCTGCGGCTGGTGCTGAACGCCAGCGCGACTGGCACCGCGCACGCGTTCACGGTCGAAGTGGGCAGCGGTTTGACCATCAGCTTTACGCAAACACAGTCCGCTCAAGACGCTCAGTTCAGCGTCAATGGTCTGGCGTTGACGTCGGCATCGAACACGGTCAAGGAAGTGCTGGAGGGCGTCACCCTGAACCTCGCGCACCCTGGCAGCGCCGAGGTGGTCATCGACAGCGCGCCTGATAAGGTCAAAGAAGCCGTCGCGGCGTTCGTCAAGGCTTACAACGATTTAGAGAGCCTGATCCAGGAGCTGACCAAGTATGACCCCGCGACCAAGACGGCGGCCGTCCTAAACGGCGAGTCGACACTGCGACGCATCCAGACGCAGCTGCGCGAACTGGTCACAGCGAGCCGCAGTGCGCCCGCAGGGGATTTCGTGCGGCTGTCGCAGGTGGGCATCGAGATTCAGCGCGATGGCACCCTGCAACTGAACGACAGCCAGTTTACGAACGCGGTGGCGGCAGATGCGGCCAAGGTCGCGCGCCTTTTTACCGCAACATCAGCGGTCGCCGCCGAGCAGGGCTTTGCCGTGCGGCTGCGGGCTCAGGTGCAGGAGATGCTTGCGCCGCAGGGGTTACTGGCCGCGCGCCAGGACGGCCTGCGCGCCAGCATCCGCACGCTTGATCAGCAGCAGGAGCGCCTGGAAGCGCGGCTGGCGCAGGTGGAGAAACGGCTGCTCGCGCAGTTCAGCAAGCTGGATGCCATGCTCGCCGCGCGCCAGCAGCAGAGCGCGGCGCTCGCCAACGCGCTCGCCGGCCTGCCGACGGTGCAGCGATCGAAGTGACGGCGGGCCGCGCCGGCGCTTTTCCGCCTCAACGCCGGCAGCGAAACGTCCGATAGTCCGCGCAGCAACGACGACGGAGGACGGGCACGACGATGAACGGCTTCGCGGCAGAGACCTACCGACGCATCGACCTCGACAGCCGCGTGACGGCGGCCGACCCGCACCGGCTGGTGTTGCTGCTGTTCGACGGCGCGCTGGAGGCGTTGCGGCAGGCGGCCGCGCATCTGGCCGCTGGCCGGATTGCCGAGAAAGGCCAGGCGCTCGGCAAGGCGTTGCGCATCCTCGAGGAGGGACTAAAGGCCAGTCTGGACCACAACGCCGGCGGCGCGCTGGCGCAGCAACTCGCCTCTCTGTACGACTATTGCGTGCTTCGGCTGCTGCAGGCCAATCTGCGCAACGACGCCAAGGCCGTGGCCGAAGTGACGGCGCTGCTGTCGGATCTGCGCGAGGCTTGGGCTGCGATTGGTGCACGCCAGACGCCGGCTGCGCCGCAGGAGCGTGCGGCTTCCGCGCTGGCGCTCACCGCGTAACGGCAGGGGGCCGGAGATGCCAGAGGACAGCCGACCGCCAGGCCATCGCGCGGGCAGCGGAACGGCCGTGATTGCCTGCTACGAGGCGATCGCACGCGCCAGCCGCGAGATGCTGGCGGCGGCGCGCCGCGACGACTGGGCGCAGGTGCGGCGCCTGGAGGAGCACTGCCGCGAGCTGATCGCGGCGCTCAAGCAGGCCGCGCGCGGCTCGCGCCTGAGCGTGGCCGAGCAGCGCCGGCGCATCGAACTGCTGCGCGGCATCCTGGCCGACGACGCCGAGATTCGCCGCCGCGCCGAGCCGTGGTTGCAGCAGCTGGAGCGTCTGTTGACGGCGCGGCGCAACGGACGCGAGCAGGGGTGAGCATGGACATCGCAGCGCTGGCGACGGCATCGCTACGGGCACCTGCCGGGGCGGAGCGCGTCGAACGCATCGCGATCACGTTGCGTGCGCTGGCGCCGCTGCTGCACAGCGAGTTGCGGGTGGGGCAGCTCGGTACCGAGCTTGCGCGGGCGGTGGCCGACGCGACGGATCGAACACCGGCGGTCCTGATCCTGCCGTTGGGCCCTGGGCCGCTGCGGCTCGAGTTTGGCACGCACCGCTTCACGCTGCCATCAGCCCTGCGGCCCACTTTGTTGTCGCTGCTGGGCAGGGCGCCGTCGTTGCCCGCGCCGGCGGCGAGTCTGGCGGCCGCGCCATCCGCGGCGGGTGCCGACCCGGCGCTCGCGCTGTCCATGTCGGGGCTGATCCGCGACGCACGGCGCCTGCTAGAGCCTGCCGCCGAAAGGGCAGTTCCGCTGCTGCCGGCTGCGGCCAGCGACGCGCAGCCGGTGGCGTCGGCGACGGCCGCAGCGCCGAGCGTACCCACGCGCATGGCGCATGAAGACGGTGGCGAGGCCGTCCGTTTCGAGCTACTGCAGCAGGGCACCGCTGCGGCTGCTGACGGTGCGCTACCGCGCGTCACGTTAAGCATCGGCCGTGAGCGGCCGCGTTTCGCTGCCGCGCAGGCGCAGCCGGTCTTTGCCGCGCGCTTGGCCCTGGAGTTGCCGCCGCTGGCTACCATGCGCATTGCCGTGCGCCTGTCGGGCGATGCGGTTGCAGTCACCATCGATGTGCCGCCGCCCATCGGTGAAACTGCGCAAGCGGCGCTGCCGGATTTGGCCGCCGGCCTGCAGGCGCGCGGGCTGCGCGCCGTGGCGCTCGCACTGGGAGCGGTGCGATGAACGCGCCGCCGCGGCGCGCCGTCGCGCTCGCCTACGACGAGCGGGAGCGTCGCACCGCAGGCGCCCCGCGCGTGGTCGCCAAGGGCGCGGGCGCGGTCGCCGAGCAGATCGTCGAGCGGGCGCGCGCCGCCGGCGTACCGGTGCACGTGTCGCGCGAACTGACGGCGCTGCTGGCGCAGGTCGAAATCGACCAGCGCATCCCGCCTGCGCTGTACGTGGCGGTGGCCGAGGTGTTGGCCTGGGCGTACCGGCTGCGCGCGCAGGCAGCCAGCACGAAAGAGAAAGGGAAACCATGGGCATGACGACGCCGTATCCGGAACCGGATTCGCCGGAGCTGGAGCGCTTCAACGTGTACGCGAAGGTGGAGATCGTCTCGCTGTTGCAGCAGCTCGCCGAGGAAGGCGTGCTGATGACCGCCTATTTCGATGCCGACCCGGGCTTCGCGGTCACGGTGGTGCTGGCGGTCAACGCGGATTTCGAGGAGGTGATCTTCGATGCCGCCGCCGATGCGGTGGCGCACAAACGGCTGCTCGCCTCGCGCCACATCGTGTTCGTCGGCTTCCTCGACCAAGTCAAGGTGCAGTTCGTCGCCCGCCTGGCCGAGGCGACCACCTTCCAGTCGCGGCCGGCGTTCCGGGTGCGGCTGCCGGATTCGGTGCTGCGGCTGCAGCGGCGCGACTTTTTCCGCGTGCGACCGCCGCTGTCCAAACCCGCCAAATGCCTGGTGCCGTACGGCGATGACGGCAGGCAGTACGAGTCGCTGCGCGTGCTCGACCTGTCGATCGGCGGGCTGGCCGTGCTCACCTATCCGGAGCGGTTCGAGCTGTCCGTCGGGCGCGTGATCGAGAACTGCTTCCTCGACCTGCCGGGCGCGGGCTCGATCGGCGTCAGTCTGCACGTGCGGCACGTCGATCCGGTGCCCAAGGACGACAAGGCGCGCCGCTGCGGCTGCGAATTCGTCGACATGGCACCGGCGGCGCGCGTCACCCTTCAGCGCTACATCAACCAGCTGGACGCCGAGAACCGCAAGCTGGCCGGCATCAAGCGGGTGGCGTAGCGGCGGGCGGTAGCGCCCTCGCGACTGCGCCGGCAGCTCGGGCGGCACCCGTCACTGCGGGGTCGGATACATCTCCCGCCACGCCTGTTCGTACTGGCGGCCGGTGCCGATCCAGGCGATCGTGCCGACCGACAGCGCGGCCGTATAAATGGCGGCGATGCGTTCGCCCTGGCGTTCCGGGCAGCGCAGGCGCACCACCGACAGCAGATGCAGGTGTCCCTCGGCGTAGCGGCGCTCGATCACGCGCATCTTGTGATCCCACGGCAGCAGCGACTCGGGCAGCCCGGCGATGCCGCGCAGCCCGCGCGCGGCGCGGCTTTCGGTGTTCTCGAACCAGACGAACAGGTCGTTGCTGCCGTCCTCGGCCGAGGCCTGCGGCGCGGCCGGCGGCTCCACCGGCTGATGCATGCCGCCGGCGTGCGCCTCGCCGATCGGGCGAGTGGCGGCTTCGGCCAGGCGTTTGACCAGTTCTGCGCGTGTCATCGGGACGGTGGAAAGCGGCAGGGAAGGGCGAACCGTCCGTGTGATCGGCAGCGCGCGGGCGGACTTGAGACGCGGCCGCGGCGCCGGCAGCGGCGCGCGCCGCCGGCCTAAAGTGGCTGCGCCGGCGGCCGATATTCGACGCATCGGCAAAATGGCGGCCTCGAAATAATCGGCCGGCACGCGCGTGTTGCGCGCCTGTGCTTGCACGCACGCGATGGCCGAGGCCGAACACTCATCCCAGGAACGGACGCTGGAGCCGTCGGCGAGACGGCTCGAGCAGGCGCGCCGCGAAGGCCAGATTCCGCGCTCGCGCTATCTCGCGCACCTGCTGGTGCTGGGCGCGGCGGCGCTGGCGCTGCTGCTGCTTGCGCCGGCGGCGATCGCTGGACTGCGCGCGCTGCTGGCGCGGGCGCTGACGTTCGATGCTGCCGCCCTGCAGGCGCCGCTGCCGTTGCGGCTGGCCGAGGTGGCGGCGCAGGCGGCGTGGACCGCCGCGCCCATCCTGCTGCTGCTCGCGGTGGCGGCGCTGGCGGCGCCGCTGGCCGTCGGCGGCTGGCTG
>JANWUU010000373.1 GCA_025057735.1 Burkholderiaceae bacterium | reverse complement strand
GCCGCATCGGGTAGCCCGTGCCGTCGTACCGCTCGTGATGGTGGCGGGCGATTTCCTCCGCCACGTACATCTGCGGGATGTTGGACTTCGCCAGCAGCGCCGCGCCGGCGGTGGTGTGCGTCTCCATGATCGCGCGCTCCTCCGGCGTCAGCCGGCCGGGCTTCAGCAGGATCGCATCGGGCACCGTCAGCTTGCCGATGTCGTGCATGCGCGCCGCCAGATCGATCAGGAAGCAGGTGTGATCGTCCACCCCATACGGACGCGCGAGCAGGGAGGCCAACCGCCCCACCCGGTAACAGTGCTCGCCGGTGGTGTCGTCGTGCAGCTCGGCGGCCACCGAGTGCTGCTCCAGCATCGCCACGCGCGCGCGCACGATGTCGCGCTCCGACAACTGGCCGCGCAGCCGCGACTGCTGCGCAGCGAGCGCGCCGCGGCCACGCAGGTCGAGTTCGGCGTCGACGCGCGCCACGTGCTGCGCGTGGTGCATCAGCACCTGCGCTTCGCGCCCGTCTTGATGCAGGCGCTTCAGTTCGCGCAGGTAGACGAGCGCCGCATCCGGCTGGCCAGCCACCTCGTAGCCCTTGATCAGCGCCGCCAGCGCGTCGGGCAGGAAGCTGGGCAGGTCGATGCGGGCGCGCTCCAGCGACCGCCTCAGCCGCGCCAGCCCGACTTCGGCTGCGCCGGCATGGATTTCCGTGAGCGCTTCGGCAATGGCGGCCGCGATGCCCGCTCGTGCGGCACCCGAGGGCGCCGCGAATTTACGAGCGAGCTGCGCCCGCTCGCGCGCCTGCTCGACCAGCCCCGCCTGCAACAGCAGCCGCACGTGCTGGTGCTCGAGCAGCGCGCGATGCAGGAGGTCCCCGACGCTAGTTGGTGCTTCCGCGTCCTGCAGGAACTCTTGGATCGCCCTGAAACCGCGACCGATGTCGTTCAGGTGCAACGCGCACAGCGCGATGTTGATCAAGGCGGCACGACAGCTCGAAGGGATCGGATCATCCTGGCCGGGGAATTCGAGCGCGCGCTCGACGCAGGCGAGCGCTTCCGCGTAGCGCGCGGCGTAACAGTGCGCCGCGCCCGTATTGACCCACAGCGCGCATTCGTGCGCCGCGTCGCCGCGCGCCCGTGCGATCTCGATCGCCCCGGCCAAGCATTTCACGGCTTGCCGGATGGTACGCGTGTCGGCCAAGACCACGCCACAGAACGTCAGCGCCTTGCGCAACCAGGCCGGATCACCCAGCGCGCGCGGCGCGCACCGCCTCGCGGGCGGGGGCCAGCGCTGCCTGCGGCCGCGCGGCGCGGTAGTGGTGCATGACGATGTTGAGCAGACCGGAGACGCGGCCGGCGCAGACGATATCGTCGCCCGCGCGCCGCAGCGCCTCGTAGGGCGCATCGACGATCAGGGCGGTCTCGGCGCCCGGCTGCGACAGCGCCGCCGCGAGCAGCCGGTCCAGCTCGTCGAAGAGTTCCGCCGACGCACCCCCGGGCATCCGGTCCAGGACGGCCTGCAGGGCGGCGTTGCTTAGATCCATCGGTGGCCGAGCACGGACTCCCGGACGTACTTCATCGGGAGTTCGGAAGGTAGAAGGCAACCCGGGGGATCGGACGAGTTGCCGGGGACTTCAGGGCAAATCGAAGAATGATTATTTGGGACGGGGGATCCTCATGGAAGTGAAGGAAGTCGTCGAAGTCACGACGGAAGAACAGCAAGAGATCATTGAGCCGACGGATGTTCTGCTTGCCCAAGTAGGCGGGGGTATGCCAGCCGTGATGCTCGTTTGAGGTTGCTGCAACCTACGCCTAACGGGGCCCTCGGGCCCCGTTTTCGTTTCCGAACCATCCGGCGGGCCGTCCCATAGTGGACACCCTGTCCGCGAGCCGGTGTTTCGCCCCCGCTGCAGTCCTTTCCCAGCGAGCACGCCCCGACGGAAATCGCCGGGCACGTTTTGCGGCGTTCCGGCCGCGCCTGTCTCGCCCGAATGCGGTACAACCCCCGCGCATCGGCCGCGTAAGCTGGCGCGCGGCGCGTCCCGACACCAGCGCGAGGAAGACCCGATGAACCTCCGCTACACCCAGCTTGGCAGCCCGCTCGGCCCCCTGACCCTGGTCGGGGACGGTCGCGCGCTCGTCGCGGTCGATCTTCTGGGGCGCGTGCCGGCGGACGCTGTGCCCGCCGAGGATGCGCTGCTGGCCGCCGCGCGCCGCCAGCTCGAGGCGTATTTCGCCGGCGCGCGCACCGCGTTCGATCTGCCGCTTGCGCCGCGCGGCACGCCGTTTCAGCGTCAGGTCTGGGCGGCGCTGCAGTCGGTGCCGTACGGCACCACGGTCAGCTATGCGGCGCTCGCGCGCCGTATCGGGCGGCCGACGGCGGCGCGCGCAGTCGGCATGGCCAATGGCGCCAATCCGCTGCCGATCGTCGTGCCCTGCCATCGGGTGATCGGCGCCGATGGTTCGCTGACGGGCTTCTCCGCCGGCCTGGCGCGCAAGCGCTGGCTGCTCGCCCACGAGGCGCAACACGCCAGCCCGATGCCGCTGGCAGCCTAGCGCCTCACCGCAGCGGCTGCACCCGCACGCGGAAGCCCTCCGGCTTCAGCGTCAGCGTCTCCGCCACACGCAGACGATACCCGGGCTCCGCCTCGAACTCGAAATTGGCCAGCAGCAGCGCGAGCGCCAGCTTGGCCTCCATCATCGCGAACTGCTGGCCGATGCAGGCGCGCGCGCCGTTGCCGAACGGCCGGTACGCATGGCGCGGGATGCGCGCGCGGCGCGCCGGCGCAAAGCGCTCGGGATCGAAGCGGTCCGGCGCCTCCCACACGGCCGGGTCGCGGTGCAGGGCCGGCAGCAGCAC
>JANWUU010000362.1 GCA_025057735.1 Burkholderiaceae bacterium | reverse complement strand
CCGCGTGCTGCCCCCGTTCTTCAACCGCTATGGCGGCCAGAGCAACTACTACGGCGCACACGTGGACGGCGCCGTGCGCCAGGGGCCGGACGGACGCTGGCTGCGCACCGATGTGTCCGCCACGCTGTTCCTGAGCGATCCGGACAGCTACGACGGCGGCGAATTGACCGTGCACGACACCTTCGGCACGCACAAGATCAAGCTTCCCGCCGGCGCGATGGTGGTCTATCCGTCTTCCTCGGTGCACGAGGTGCGGCCGGTGACGCGCGGCGAGCGCGTGGCCTGCTTCATGTTCATCGAGAGCCTGGTGCGCGATCCGCTGCAGCGGCGGCTGCTGTTCGATCTCGACATGGCGCTGCTGCAATTGCGCGGGCAGGTGGGCGAGACGGCACCGATCGTGACGCTCACCGGCGTCTATCACAACCTGCTGCGGCGCTGGGCGCAGGGATGAACGCGGGCTGGCTCGGCGCGCTGCGCGAGGGCGCGCAGCGGCGGCTTGCGGCCGCCATTTGGCAATACCTCGAGCAGACCGCCGGTGAGGGCCTGACCGCCGCCGCCAACCGCGCCGCCCTCGACGGCGCAGCGATCGTTCCGCGGCCGCTGGCAAACGTGGCCGGCGGGCACACGCGGCTCACCTTGTTTGGTCGCGCGCTCGAGCATCCGCTGCTGCTGGCCCCGGTCGCCTACCAGCGGCTGTTTCACGCGCAGGGCGAGTGCGGCAGCGCGATGGCTGCGCAGGCGCAGGGCGGCGTCATGATCGTCAGCAGCCTGGCGAGCCAGCCGCTGGCGCAGATCAATGCCGCGCACGAGGGCAAGGCCTGGTTTCAGCTTTACTGGCAGGGGGACCGTGCGCGCACGGCGGCGCTGCTTGCTCGCGCCCGCGCGGCCGGCTACGCGGTGCTGGTCGTTACGGTCGATGCGCCGGTAAAAGAGGCGGCGTTGGCGCTGCCCGAGGAGATCCGCGCCGTCAATCTGGACGGCGAACTTGTACCGCCGGCGGGAGCGAGCGCAGTCTTCGATGGCTGGATGCGCATCGCCCCGACCTGGGACGACTTTGCCTGGCTGCGCGATCAGTGGCGCGGGCCGCTGTTGATCAAGGGGTTGCTGCACCCGGACGATGCCGAACAGGCGCTCGCAAGCGGCGCCGACGGCATCGTGGTATCCAACCATGGCGGCCGAGTGCTGGACGGCGCACCGGCCACGTTGCAGGCGCTGCCCGCCATCGTGCAGGCGGTCGGCGACCGGGTGCCGGTGCTGCTGGACAGCGGCATCCGCAGCGGGCGCGATGCATTCAAGGCGCTGGCCGCCGGCGCCAGCGCGGTGTTGATCGGGCGGCCCTACGTGTGGGCGCTCGCCTGCGACGGCGCGCTCGGTGTGGCGCGCCTGCTGCGCGCGCTGCGCGACGAACTGGAGATGACGATGGCGTTGGCCGGCTGCCGGGATCTGACGGACGTGCGCGGCGCAGGCCGGGCGTCACTGTCGCGTTGACGGACGGCGGCGGAGCGCGATCGTCGTTGTTGGACGCGGTCGGGCCATGACGCTGGCTGCGGTTAGCCGGCGGCCGGCTGCATGCGGAAACGCGCCAGGTGCTCGAGCACCGCGCGGGCCTCGGTCTTCAAGCGCTGCGCCGCGGCGGCGGCCTGCTCGCTCAGCGCGGCATTCTGCTGCGTCACACCGTCGAGCCGGCTCAATGCTTCGCCGATCTGCTGCACGCCTGCGGCCTGCTCGCGGCTGGCGGTCACGACGCCCTCGACCACTTTCTCGATCTCGCGCACGTTGCGAACCAGGCTTGCGGTCTTGTCGCCCGCCTGCTGGATCTGCGTCTGTCCTTCCTGCACCGAGGCGGTCGAACGTTCGATCAGCTGCTTGATTTCCTGAGCTGCTTGCGCGCTTTGCTGTGCCAGGTTGCGCACGGCAGCGGCAACCACGGCGAAGCCGCGCCCGCGCTCGCCGGCGCGCGCCGCCTCGATCGCCGCGTTCAGCGACAGCAGGTTGGTCTGGAACGCGATGCTGTCGATGACGGTCACGATATCGGCGATGCGCCGATTGCGTTCGGCGATTTCGGTCATTTTGCGCACCGCCTCGAAG
>JANWUU010000249.1 GCA_025057735.1 Burkholderiaceae bacterium | reverse complement strand
GCCCGTTTCTTGCGCTTCTTCAGCTTGGTCTTGATGCGTTCCTGCTTCAGCGGCGACAGGTACTCGACGAAGACCTTGCCGAGCAGGTGGTCCATCTCGTGTTGGATGCACACGGCGAGCAGGCCCTCGCAGTCGAGCTCGAACGGTTTGCCGTCGACGTCCTGCGCGCGCACCCGGACCCGCGCCGGTCGCCGTACCTCGTCATAGATGCCGGGCACGGACAGGCAGCCCTCCTCGCACAGGGCGGTCTCCTCGGACGCCCAGAGGATCTCCGGGTTGATGAAGACCCGCAACTGGTCCTTGGTTTCGGAGACGTCGATGACGATCACCCGCTCGTGCACGTCGACTTGGGTGGCGGCCAGACCGATGCCGGGGGCCGCGTACATCGTCTCGGCCATGTCGGCGACCAGTTGCCGCAGGCGCGCATCGAACGCAGTCACGGGCCGGGCCACCTTGCGCAGGCGCGGGTCGGGGTACTCGAGGATCGGCAGCAGGGCCATCGTTAGCCTCTCAGCGCGCGCGGCAGTGCCCCGATGGGGGCGCTTTTCTGGCGTTCGCCCCCGGTGCACGGCGGCAATACTCGGACGCCCGCTGCCGCGCCGGCCGGCGGCGCGAACACCCGCCATCGCCAATTGCAGTTAGGACCATCGGTTAGGATGCGTTGCGATATCAAGGCACTACGTCCAGAATTTTACGTGCTACCTCGCATCGGCCGCCGCCGCGGTCGGTGCCCATCGCGGGCCGACGGATCGGTCCGGTTCGGCAAGCCTTCAGGAGCCCACATGAGACCGCTTCGTCTCGCTCGCGCGTGCCTCGCTTTGACCTTCGTGGCGGCCGCCGGTGCCCTCGCGCAGCCCGCGAGCCAGCGCTGGCCCGTCACCGACCAACAGCGCCGCACCGCCGACCAGGTGGCGCAGGCGGGTGTGCCGCTGTCGGAGCTGGCGCCCAATGCCCCGGACACCTACACGGTCAAACGCGGCGACACGCTGTGGGACATCTCCAGCATTTTCCTGCGCAGCCCGTGGCGCTGGCCCGAGCTGTGGGGCATGAACAAGCAGCAGATCGCCAACCCACACCTGATCTACCCCGGCCAGACTCTGGTACTGATCCGAGGCGCGGACGGCCGCGCCCGGCTGCAGGTCGCCGACGGTGCCGGGCTTCCCGGCGCGCCGGGCGACGTGGTCAAACTGTCGCCGCGCGTGCGGGTGGCCGATGCCGAGCGCGCCGGCGCCATCCCGAGCATCCCCAATAACCTGATCGAGCCGTTCCTGTCACAACCGCTGGTGGTGGGAGCCAACGAGCTCGCCCGCTACCCGCGCATCGTCGCCACGCCGGAGGGGCGGGTGAACCTGGGCCGCGGCGACACGGCCTACGCGCGCGGCATCGGCGAGGAGCGGGTCGAGAACTACCACGTGTTCCGGCCGGCGCAGCCGCTGTTCGATCCGGACGACGAGGCGCGCCGCAATCCGATCGCCTATGAAGCGATGTATCTGGGCACCGCGCGCCTGGTCAAACGGGGCGAGGTGGCCACGCTGCGCATCCAGGACAGCAAGCAGGAGATCGGCGTCGGCGACCGGCTGGTGCCGATCGAGCGGCAGCCGCTCATCGCGTACGTGCCGCGCCGCCCCGAGCGCGCCGTCGACGGCCGCATCGTCTCCGTCTACGGCGGTGTGGCGCAGGCCGGCCCGCAGAGCATCGTCGCGCTGAACCGCGGCCGCGCCGACGGCCTGGAGATCGGCCACGTGCTGGCCCTGTTGGAGACCGGCGCCACCGTGCGCGACCGCACCGTGGCGGGGCGCGAATTCGTGAAGCTGCCCGACGAGCGCATCGGGACGATGTTCGTGTTCCGTGTCTTCGACCGCATCGCCTATGCGCTGATCATGACCGCGACCAAGCCCGTCAAGGTCGGCGACCGCTTCGCCCAACCCGACGACGTGCAGTTCGCCGACGCCGACCCGCGGCCGGCTGCCTCCGCGGTGCCGATGGCGGCCCCGGTGGGAGGGCCGCAGACCGTCTCGCCGATGCGGTAGGGGCCGCCGGCGCGCGGCGCGGCCCGCCAGGCAGCATCCGCCGCCGCGCTGGCGCGCATGCGCGCCATGGATGCCGACGAGCGCGCCGCCTGGCTGCGGCTAGCATTGACGCCCGGTCTGGGCCCGCGGACCGCCCGCGCGCTGCTGTCCACCTTCGGTCTGCCGCAGCAGGTCTTCGCCGCCTCTGCGGCGGCGCTCCGCCAGGCCGTCCCCGAGGCGCTGGCGGCCACGCTCGCCGCCCCACCCGAGGCGGCGCTGGCGCGCACCATCGACGCCGCCGAGCAATGGCTGGGGGCCGCGCCGAACCGCTTCCTGCTCACGCTGGCCGATGCCGACTACCCGCCGCTGCTGCTGGCGAGCCACGATCCGCCGCCGCTGCTGTTCGCCGAGGGACAACGCGCGCTGCTCGCCACCCCGACGCTGGCCATCGTCGGCAGCCGTTCCTGCACGCGCCAGGGCGAGGCCACCGCCGAGGCCTTTGCGCAGGCGCTGACGCGCGCGGGACTGACGATCGTCAGCGGACTGGCCAGCGGCATCGACGCCGCCGCCCATCGCGGCGCGCTGCGTGCCGCCGCCGACGGCGCGCCCGCCTCCACCATCGCGGTGGTCGGCACCGGCATCGATCGCGTCTATCCCGCCGCCCATCGCCGGCTGGCGGAGCAGATCCGCGCCCATGGCCTGCTGCTGTCCGAATTCGCGCTCGGCACGCCGGCGCTGGCGCACAACTTCCCGCGCCGCAACCGCATCCTCGCCGCCCTGGCGCGCGGCGTGCTGGTGGTGGAAGCCGCGCTGCACTCCGGCAGCCTGATCACGGCACGCATCGCCGCCGAGTTGGGGCGCGAGGTGTTCGCGATCCCCGGCTCGATCCACGCCCCCACCGCCCGGGGCTGCCACCGGCTGATCAAGGACGGCGCCAAACTGGTGGAGAGTGCCGCCGACATCCTCGAGGAGCTGCGCTTGCCGGCCAGCGCCACGGCCGGTGCCGTCGCCGCCGCCGGCGCGGCGGCCGGCGCGGACGACCTGACGCCACCGTTGCGCGCGCTGCTGGCGCTCATGGGCCACGATCCGGTCGATGTCGACACGCTGGCGGCGCGCAGCGGACTGGACACCGGACACCTGACGGCCGCGCTGTTCGAGCTCGAGCTGGCTCAACATGTCGAGCGTCTGCCGGGGAACCGCTACCAGCGATTGAGGTAGCGCTGGGACCGGCGCGCGGCAGCGCCAATCGCCCCGGCCATCGAGCGGCTTGCGCCGCCCCCGGGATTCGTTGTTATTCTGAAAAAAGGCCGCCTGTTGCGGCCGTGCTTTTTTTCGAGACCGCAATGGGCAAGGCGCTGATCATCGCCGAGAAGCCGTCCGTGGCCGCCGACATCGCGCGCGCCTTGGGCGGCTTCACCAAGCACGGCGACTATTACGAGAGCGACCGCTACGTGCTGTCCTCCGCGGTCGGCCACCTGCTGGAGCTGAAGGCCCCGGAGGCCTACGAGGTCAAGCGCGGCAAATGGAGCTTTGCCCACCTGCCGG
>JANWUU010000184.1 GCA_025057735.1 Burkholderiaceae bacterium | reverse complement strand
ACCCGCTCGCGCGCATCGGCCAGCAGCTCGAAGACCGAAATCAGCATGCCGTTGTAACGCAGCAAGTTCTCCTCCGCGATCGCCTGCCGCAGCGGCACGACCTCGTCGCGATAATGGCGCGCCAGGTCATACGCGCTGCGGTAGGCGTGGTACGCCTGCGCCAGTTCGGACTGCGCGGCTAACGTCGCCGCGCGCAGGCGCTCGGCAGCGGCCCGCACGGCGGCCTGTGCCTGCGCCTGCAGCGCATCGCCGGCATCGAACAGCGGCAGCCCAAGTTCCAGCTCGGCGCCGCGCTGCCCGGGTGCGTCGGCAGCGCGGTTGCGCACTAGCCCCAGGCGCATCTCGCCGGGCAAAACCGTCATGCCCGCCAGCGGCGCGGCCCGCATGGTCTGCTCATACGCAAGCCGTGCAGCGCGTAGATCGAGCCGGCCCTCCAGCGCCTCCGCCAGCGGCGGCTCGCCGCGCGGCACAGGCGGCAAGTCAGGTAGCCGCTCGGGCAGTTTCAGCCGCTGTGCCTGCGCGCGGTCCAACCCCAGCGCCCGCACCAGCCGCTCGCGGGCCGCCGCCGCCGCGTGCTGCGCGCGCGCAAGCTGCGCGGCCGCCTCGGCATAGAACGCCTGCTCGCGCGCGTACTGCAGGCGGCTGTAGTTGCCGACCGTGTGCAGGCGGCTCGCTAACTCCGCGGCCGCCTCGGCCGCCGTCAGCACGTCGCGCCGGTACTGCAGCGCCTGCTCGGCTGCCACCGCCTCGACCCAGGCGCGCCGCGTCTCGTGCGCAAGATCCAGCAGGGCACCAATCGCCTGCACCCGCTCGCGCGCCCGCTGCGACTCGGCGATGCGCTGCCGCTGCGGCCAGGTCAGCAGGTCTAGCAGGTCAAACGACAGCAGGCGCCCGATCTCCAGTTCGGCGCCGCGCCGCAGCCGCTCGAAGGTGACGCGCGGGTTCAACGCCCGCGCGCCCTGCAGCGCGCCGGCAAGCGCGACGGCGCTTTCGTGCAAAAGCGCCTGCGCGGCCGGACTGGTGGCCAACGCGATTCGCACCGCATCGTCCGCCGCTAGCGGCTGCTGCAGCAGCGCATCGACGAGGCCAGCGGCCGCCTGCCGCTGCGGCGCATCCTCCAGCGCACGCGGTTCCACGCCGGTGGCAGCATGCGTGGCGGCGCCGATTTCGGACAGATCGCGCTGCAACGTCACGGTCGCACAGCCGGCGAGCGCAAGCGGCAGCGCGATCGCAAGCTGGGCCCTCATCGCGGGCCTCCGTCGGGCGGCAAATGCGATTCGCTGGAGCCGCGCGAGTCGTCCGCGGGCGACGGGTCGCGCAGATGGCCGGCATGCCCAGCCAGCCGGCGCACCTCCTCATTGGCGCGCCGCCAGTCAAGTCGCGGCAGCTCGGCACGCCAGGGCCTGTACTCGGATAAAACCGAGCGATACGGGTCAGAATGCGGCGCTCGCACCGGCGCGCCGGCCGCGACCATCGTCGCCGCGAATAGGCATTCGATCATGGGCAACTCCTCGCAGACTGTTTGCGCGCAGGCGCGCGCGGCCGCCGCCAGATCCCTGGCGGCCCGGGAAACGGCACGCGAGGATTACGCTGTCGGCGGCGGCAGCAGGACGTCCAGGATCACCGAGGGCGGGGCGCGCTCGGCTTCCGGCGCAACACCGGGCGCGCGGCGACCGCTCTCGATCACCGGTGACGCAGCCGGCAGCATCAACATCGCTACGTGCGGACAGCCCTGCTGGTGCAGGGGGTCGACCGCCTGGTCACCGTGCGAATCGCAATGCCCGTGGGCGCCGGCATCCGCCATCTCGGCCAGCAGCGCGCTTGGGCTGCCCACAATGGGCACCACAGCCGCGGCCACGGCCTTAAATGGCAGCACCAAGACGAGCAGGATCAGCAGGGCGCGGC
>JANWUU010000166.1 GCA_025057735.1 Burkholderiaceae bacterium | reverse complement strand
ATCCTTCGCCGAGCAAGTAGATCGCGTCGTCGCGTTCGCCTTCGGCGAACGGCGGTTCGCCGGCCTCGCGCGGCAGCTTGCGCAACGACCGTGCGGATGTGGAGCTGTCGACCTGTGCGGGACTTCGCGCTAGTGCGATGGCACGGGTGGCGAACCTGCCGCCAGCCATACGGATGCGGCCACGGCAGATCGGCACCGGCGCCGCCAGGTTCCCGCGCAGGACGGAGCCCGCTTCACGGGCAGTCCGGCGGCGCCGGCCGCTGCTCGCAGCGCGCAGGCGGCTCGTAGTAGTAGGACTTGCCGTCGCCGGCAAAAGAAAACTGCTTGCCGTCGCGATCGGTGTGCTGGCCGGAGGTGGGCGTCAGGATCAACGTTGGCTTGAGCAACTGCTGGAAGCGGAAGCGATAGGTCGCCGGCTCCAGCGCCACCGGTTCGGCCTTGCCCTTGGCCCTGCCTGCTTTGTCGCGCAGAATCTTCAGCGCCTTGGTCGGCGTGATCTGGATCGTTGCGCCGTCGACGCGGTAGCGGCCCGACTCCTCGATGAACCAGTAATCCGCATGGTGGTACTGGGACCACCATTCCTTGACAAAGGTGTACGAGCCGTCCGGCGCAAAGCGGTAGCGGTAGCGCACGTAGCCGTCGCTCGCCCAAGTGCTGGCGATCGAGCGATACCACTCGTTGGAGGTTAGCGATACCGATGCGGCGCCGTCGTCGGCCGCAGGCGCCGGGGGCGTGCTTTCAGCCGCAACGGCTGGCCGCGCCAGACGCACGCTGGACAGGAACCGATCGATCTGCGGCCGGTAGCGGTCATCGTTGTAGTGCACGACGACCGAGGATTTCACGCCATGGCCGGTGAACACGGCCAGCACCGAGGTGAACTCGCGCGATTCCTCGCTCCAGACCTTCGCGGCGCCCAGCGTCAGTTTCCACCCGCCGGGCCAGTCCCTGACCTCGGTCTTCAGCTCGCCGATGCGACGACGGCCGGGCGCCACCAGCAGGTCCCACTCCTCGCGGAAGTCGCGCGCCGCGTCACCGGTGCCTCGCGCGCTGCGGTAGACACCATAGACCGCGAATGTGCTCGGGGTGGCGTCGGTGAAGCTCACGGACTCCGCTGTCTCGCTGCGCGCGCCGGGCGGTGGGGAGAACGTCGTGAGGTCGAACGTTTCTGCGCGGGCCGTCCCCAGGACCACGGCGCACAGCAGCGCCGGCACGGCGACATAGAACGAACGGTTGAGCAGCATGGACGAAGCCTCCCGACGGCTCACATCAGAAACCGCTCGGCGAACGCGCGCCAGTCGATTTGCTGCAGCAGGTGCAGGTAGAGCGTCTGCGGGAAGGCGCCGCGCCGCGCGCCCTCGGCGATGATGTGCACTTCGCGCACCAGCGCCACCCGCAGCGTGTCGCGCGGCTGCCGCGGATCGAAGAACGACGGATCGAACGCCACCAGCGGCCAGGCGCCCGGCGTTTCCGCCGCCACGATCTCGAGCGCCTGCTGACCGCGGCTGGGCCGCAGCCAGGCCGCGGCCGTGCGCTCGGCCGCACTCATCGACCGCAGGCGCGACTTCGCTTGCTCGACGGCCGCCGTGATCGGGCCCGGCTCCTTCCGCGCCTCCGCCAACAGATCCTGCTCGCGGCGACGGTCGATGGCTTCGAGCTGCGCGCGTACCTGCTGCGCCCGACTGGGGTGGGCGGCGGCCACGGCTTTGTCGATCTCGGAAAGCCGGCGCGCGCGGCCTGCCGGCGAGACGAAGTCCTCGTAGGCCCGTGCCCGCTGCGCCGCATGCTCTTTCTCCGCCGCCAGCGTATGGGCGGTGTGCCAATCGATGAAGGCCGTCAGCGCCCGCTCCTGCGACACGGGCGCAAACGGCAGGCGCCCGTCGCGGGTGATCACGAGATCGTTTCCGATCAGCGGAAAGCCAGCGAAGTCACCGTGCCGCTGCAGCGGGCCGAATTCGCCCTGCGCATCGCGCATCCAGGGGTCGGCGCGCGGCGGATAGACGTAATTCAGCTCGAGGCGAAAAGAGATGTTGTGCGCGCCCTTGACCAGCCTGAGCTGCCCGTCTGCGCCGCGCGTGATGTCGCGCGGCGGCCAGGCCCACAGTGCCACGCCGCCGACGAGCGGGGCCTGCTTTGGCTTGTCCACGAACCGGCCCACGCGCAGCACGTCGATGTGGCCGACGAACTCGGGATAAAAGCCCTGCGGTTGCGCCAGGGCAGGCATCGCCTTCAGAAACTCGACGATGGCGCGCAAGCGCGCGTCCCAGGCGTGCGCCTGCGCCGAACCGATGCCGCCCTGCACGAGGGTGCCGCGCACGCGGTCGAACGGGTTGTCCCACGGCAGGAAACGTCCGGTCTCGCCGCCTGGCACGTACGGCGAAGGCGTCGACAGCAGAGCGACCCATGCCGGAACCGGTTCGCCCGGCGGTTGCGCTGCGGCCGTGTCGACGCCGTTGGCTACAAGAACGGCCAACAGCACTGCGCGTGCCGCCCTGCGCCACGCCGCACGATTTCGCGGCAGGCGCGTCCCGAGGGGCATCGCGCGTCGCGCGGCCGTAGCGTCGTCAAGGTCCGAACCGACGGCCCGCGCAGATTCCCATGCCGATGCACTCATCTGGGGTAGTCCTCGACTCGATCAACGCGGGGTGGCCCGGTAGGTCCAGGTCCAGCCGAGCTCCTTGACGACGATCGTGTCCGCCTTCCGCTGCAGAAACTCGCCTGTCAGCGGAATGCGCA
>JANWUU010000163.1 GCA_025057735.1 Burkholderiaceae bacterium | reverse complement strand
GCCGCTTGACCGCTGGCAGAGCGCCAAGGGGCTGGCCGTGGCCGGCGCGCTGTTGCTGGCGTTTTTGGCGGCCGACCTGCCGCACGATGTCGCCGCCTTGACCGGCGCCGGCCTGCTGCTGCTGTCGCGCAAGCTGCATTCGACCGCCATGCTCGGGCAGGTCGACTGGGAGCTTTTGATCCTGTTCATCGGCCTGTTCGTGGTCAACCACGCCCTGCAGGAGACGGGGCTGGCGGCACAGGCCATCCACTGGCTCGCACAACAGGGCGTGCCGCTGTCGGAGCCGGCACCGCTGTTCGCCGTCACTCTGCTGCTGTCCAATATCGTCTCCAACGTGCCGGCGGTGATGCTGCTGCTGCCGGCGGCGACCGAGCCGTTCTCCGGCCCGCTGCTCGCGCTCGTCTCCACATTCGCGGGCAATCTGTTCATCGTCGGTTCGATCGCCAATCTGATTGTGGTCGACGCCGCCCGCCGCCAGGGCATCGCGATCGGCTGGCGACGCCACCTGCGCACCGGGCTGCCGGTCACCGCGGCAAGCCTGGCCATCACCGCCGCCTGGTTCGCCGCGCGCGGCGCCTGACGCCCTGCGGATCGAGGTCCCCCGCGCCGCGCCGCAGGCGCGCGCTCGCCATCGCCGCCCTGCGCGGCCCCGCGCCCCGCACCGCCGACGCCGCGGCTGCGGCGCATATCGAACGGCGTCTGAATAAACCGCTGGGCGTTTGACCGCCGCGGCGCAGGCGGGAAAGCGCGGCCGCCCCATATCGTTGACAGATAAACAGTCAAGGAATAAAGTGAAGACGTCGGCGGGCGGAGAGAGGGCATGAACATCGTCTGCATCGGCGGCGGGCCGGCCGGGCTGTACTTCGGCCTGCTGATGAAGAAACTGAACCCGGCGCACGACGTCACCGTCATCGAGCGCAACCGTCCGTACGACACGTTCGGCTGGGGCGTGGTGTTTTCCGACGCCACGATGCAGAACATGCGCCAGTGGGACCGCGAAAGCGCGGACGCCATCGAGCAGGCCTTCAATCACTGGGACGACATCGAGCTGCGCTTCAAGGGTCGCGTGCTGCGCTGCAGCGGCCATGGCTTCGTCGGCATCGGCCGCAAGCGGCTGCTGAACATTCTGCAGGGGCGCTGTGAGCAGCTCGGCGTCAAACTGGTCTTCGAGCGCGAGGTGGAGTCCGACCAGGAGTTCCCGCAGGCCGATTTGATCGTCGCCAGCGACGGCATCCACTCCAAGATCCGCGGCCGCTATGCGCAGACCTTCCGGCCCGACATCCTGACGCGGCCGAACCGCTACATCTGGCTCGGCACGCGCAAGGTGTACGACGCGTTCACTTTCGATTTCGTGCGTACCGAGCACGGATGGTTCCAGGCGCACATCTACAAGTTCGACGCCGACACCTCGACCTTCATCGTCGAGTGCCCGGAACACGTCTGGCGCGCGCACGGGCTGGACCGCGCCGATACGCAGGAATCGGTCGCCTTCTGCGAACGGCTGTTCGCCGACAACCTGCAGGGCGCGCGGCTGATGACCAACGCGCGCCACCTGCGCGGCTCGGCGTGGCTGAACTTCCAGCGCGTGCGCTGCGCGCAGTGGTGGCACTTCAACGGCCGCAACCACGTGGTGCTGATGGGCGATGCGGCGCACACCGCGCATTTCGCCATCGGCTCCGGCACCAAGCTGGCGCTGGAGGATGCGATCGAGCTGACGCGCCAGTTCGCCGAGCTGGGCGACGCGCGCGAGCGCCTGCCGCAGGTGCTGGCGCGCTACCAGGAGGTGCGCGCGGTCGAAGTGCTGCGGCTGCAGAACGCCGCCTGGAACGCGATGGAGTGGTTCGAGGTGTGCGGGCAGCGCTATTGCGACCCGCTCGAGCCGGAGCAGCTCATGTATTCGCTGCTGACGCGCAGCCAGCGCATCAGCCACGAGAACCTGCGCCTGCGCGACCGCGACTGGCTGGAGGGCTACGAGCGCTGGTTCGCGCAGCGCGCCGGCGTGCCGCTGGCCGCCGACGCCAAGCCGCCGCCGCCGATGTTCACGCCGTTGGCGGTGCGTTCGGTGCGGTTGAAGAACCGCGTGATGGTGTCGCCGATGGCGCAGTATTCCTGCGAGGACGGTCTGCCCGGTGACTTCCATCTCGTGCATTTGGGCGCGCGGGCGCTCGGCGGCGCAGCACTCGTCTGCGCGGAGATGACCTGTGTGTCGCCGCAGGCGCGCATCACGCCGGGCTGCCCGGGTCTGTGGAACGACGCCCAGCGCGATGCCTGGCGGCGCATCGTCGCTTTCGTTCACCAGGCGACCGACGCCAAGATCGCGATCCAGCTCGGCCACGCCGGCCCGAAAGGCTCGACCTGCGTGCCTTGGCAGGACGGCGGCATGGATCAGCCGCTGCCGACTGGCAACTGGCCGCTGATCGCGGCCTCCGCCGTGCCCTATCTGCCCGATGGCCCGCGGCCGCGTGCGATGACGCGCGACGACATGCAAGCGGTCCTCGAGCAGTTCGTCGCTGCCGCGCGCCGCGCGGCGGAAGCCGGCTTCGACTGGCTGGAGCTGCACTGTGCGCACGGCTATCTGCTGTCGAGCTTCATCTCGCCGCTGACCAATCATCGCAGCGACGACTACGGCGGGTCGCTGGCGAACCGTCTGCGCTATCCGCTGGAGGTGTTCCGCGCGGTGCGCGCGGTGTGGCCGCGCGAGCTGCCGATGTCGGTGCGCATCTCTGCGCACGACTGGGTCGACGGCGGCATCACGCCGCGCGACGCGGTGCTGATCGCGCGCGCCTTCAAGGAGGCCGGTGCCGACATGATCGATTGCTCTTCCGGTCAGGTCAGTGCGGCGCAGAAGCCCGTCTATGGCCGCATGTACCAGACGCCGTTTGCCGACCGCATCCGGCAGGAGGCCGGCATCATGACGATCGCGGTCGGGGCGATCACCGAGGCGGACCACGTCAATACGATCATCGGCGCCGGCCGCGCCGATCTGTGCGCGCTGGCGCGCCCGCATCTGGCCAATCCGCATTGGACGCTGACGGAGGCGGCGCGCATCGGCTACACCGAGATCGACTGGCCGAAGCAGTACCTGTCCGGCAAGGCGCAGTTGGAATCGCTGGCGGCGCGCGAGCGCGCGCAACAGGCGGCGCTGCGCGCGCTGGGGCCAGCATGAGCGAACTGGCCGGCCGTCACGCCTTCGTCACCGGTGCCTCGCGCGGCATCGGCGCCGCCATCGCCCGCGCACTGGCGGCGCGCGGCGCGCGCGTGACGCTCGCCGGCCGCGACCTGGACGCGCTGCAGGCGGTGCAGCAGGCGCTTGCCTTCGGGCCCCATGCCGCGGTCCAAGTGGACGTCGGCGACGAGGCGCAGGTGCGGGCCGCGGCCGAGGCCGCGCGCGCGGTGCTTGGCCCGATCGGCATTCTGGTCAACAACGCCGGCGCGGCGGACAGCGCGCCGATCGGCAAAACCTCGCTGGCGCTGTGGCAGCGCTTGCTGCAGGTGAACCTGACCAGCGTCTTTCTGTGCACGCAGGCGGTGCTGCCCGACATGCGGGCGGCGGGCACCGGCCGCATCGTCAACGTGGCCAGCACCGCCGGCCTGCGCGGCTACCCGTACGTCAGCGCGTACGTGGCCGCCAAACATGGCGTGGTCGGCTTCACGCGCGCGCTGGCGCTGGAACTCGCTGCCACCGGCATTACGGTCAACGCCGTCTGCCCCGGCTACACGGAGACCGATCTGCTGACACAGGCCGTGGCCCGCATCGCGGATCGCACCGGCCGCAGCGCGGAGGAGGCGCGCGCGGCACTCGTCGCCACAAATCCGCAGGGGCGCTTCGTGCGCCCGCAGGAGGTGGCCGAGGCGGTCTGCTGGCTGGCCGGCGACGCTGCCGCGGCGATCACCGGGCAGGCAATCTGCGTCTGCGGGGGCGAGGTGACCGCATGAAGGAGGAGCCGGTGGGAGACATCGCCGCGCTCGGCCACGAGGCGCGCGCGCTCGACAGCGATCATGCGCAGTTGAAACTGTGGCTGCGCATGCTGGCCAGCACCACGCAGATCGAGGCCGAGATCCGCCGCCGGCTGCGGCGCGCCTTCGGCGTGTCGCTGGCGCGCTTCGATTACATGGCGCAGCTGCACCGCCGGCCGGAGGGCTTGAAGATGCGCGAGCTGTCGGCGCGCCTGATGGTGACCGGCGGCAACGTCACGGGGCTCACCGACGAGCTGGAGCGCGAGGGACTGGTGGCGCGCGAAGCAAGCCCAGCCGACCGCCGCGCCTGGATCGTGCGGCTGACGCCGAAAGGCCGGCGTGCGTTCGAAGCGATGGCGCGCGAGCACGAGCGCTGGATCCTGGAGTTGTTCGGCGGCCTGACGGCCGCCGAGATCCGGCAGCTGTATGCGCTGCTGGGCCGGTTGCGCGCGCATCTCACACAACGGCAACCATCCGAGGAAAGCCGATGAGCGATCACCACGCCGCCGCCCTGCTGGCACACAACCGCCGGCGCCTGGGCGCTTACCGCGCTACGCACTTCCAGTGGCAGTGCGAGGACCGCGTGGCCACGATCACGCTGTCCCGCCCCGAGCGCAAGAACCCGCTCACGTTCGACTCCTATGCGGAGCTGCGCGACCTGTTTGCGCAGCTGAAGTACGCCGAGGACGTGCGCGCGGTGGTGCTCACCGGGGCGGAGGGCAATTTCTGCTCCGGCGGCGACGTGCACGAGATCATCGGCCCGCTGGTGCAGATGGCGATGCCGGAGCTGCTCGCCTTCACGCGCATGACCGGCGACGTGGTGCGCCATATGCGCGCGTGTCCGCAGCCGATCGTCGCGGCGGTGGATGGCGTGTGCGCCGGCGCCGGCGCGATTCTGGCCATGGCCTCCGATCTGCGCTTGGGCACCGCACGCAGCAAGACCGCGTTCTTGTTCAACCGCGTCGGACTGGCGGGCTGCGACATGGGGGCCTGCGCGATCTTGCCGCGCATCGTCGGCTACGGGCGTGCGGCCGAGCTGCTGTACACCGGCCGCGCCTTGAGCGGCGAGGAAGCCGAGCGCTGGGGTTTTTTCAACCGGCTGGTGGCGCCCGAGGAACTGCTGGCGCAAGCGCTGGCGTTGGCGCGCGAACTCGCGCACGGGCCGACCTTCGCCAACGGCATCACCAAGACCATGCTGCACCAGGCGTGGAGCATGACGATCGAGCAGGCGCTGGAAGCCGAGGCGCAGGCGCAGGCGATCTGCATGATGACGGAGGATTTCAAGCGCGCGTATCGCGCTTTCGTGGCCAAGCAAAAGCCGAAGTTCGAGGGCGACTGATGGACGCGCTCGCGCATTTGGACTGGCCGTTTTTCGAACAGCGGCATCGGGCGCTGGCGCGTGCGCTGCAAGACTGGGCCGCGCAGCACGCGCAAGACGCGCACGGCGCCGATGTCGATAGCGAATGCCGGCGGCTGGTGCGCGCGCTGGGCGAGGCCGGTTGGTTGCGCCATGCCGTTGCGGGAACCGACTACGGCGGCGCGGCCGATGCCATCGACACGCGCACCGTGTGCCTGGCGCGCGAGACGCTGGCGCGCCAGGCCGCGCTGGCCGATTTCGCGTTTGCGATGCAGGGCCTGGGGTCGGGTCCCATCGCGCTGGCCGGCACGCCCGCGCAGAAAGCGCGCTACCTGCCGCGTGTTGCGGGCGGCGCGGCGATCGCCGCGTTCGCGCTCTCGGAGCCGGCGGCCGGCTCGGACGCCGCGGCGCTGTTCTGCCGCGCGCGCCGCGAGGGCGATCACTACGTGCTCGACGGCGAGAAGACTTGGATCTCCAACGGCGGCATCGCCGATTTTTACGTCGTCTTTGCGCGCACGGACGAGGCGGCCGGTGCGCGTGGCATCTCGGCCTTCGTCGTCGACGCCGACACGCCAGGGCTTACGATCGCCGAGCGCATCGAGGCGATCGCACCACATCCGCTGGCGCGTCTGCGCTTCGTGGACTGTCGCCTTCCGGCGTCGCAACGCCTCGGAGCGGAGGGCGAAGGCTTCCGGCTGGCGATGCGCACGCTGGACGTGTTCCGCACCTCG
>JANWUU010000121.1 GCA_025057735.1 Burkholderiaceae bacterium | reverse complement strand
GCGCAGAACGCGCAGAGCGCCGAGCAGCGCCTCGATCTGCGCCGCCTGCGCATCCGCTACGCCGACCGCTGGCCGCTGGTCGCACTGGCCACGATCCGCGACGGCCGCACCGACAAGGGCATGCCGACCTGGAAGGACATGCTCAGCGAGGAGAAGATCGACAAGATCCTCGCCTTCCTGGAGACCGTGCAGCGCGAGCCGAACTGAGCGGGCTTGTCCGCCGTCAACGCCGCTACGGCCGCCGGGCATACAATGCCCCTGTTATGTTCAGCGGGAAATAGGAGGGGTCATGGACGGGGTCGACGTTCAGGTCTTGAAGAAAGCCGACGAGTGGGTGCGCACCGGCCGGCGCGCTGTGATGGGCACGATCGTGCGCACCTGGGGATCGGCGCCGCGGCCGGTCGGCTCGCTGGTCGTCATCCGCGACGATGGCCTGGTCGTGGGGTCGGTCTCCGGCGGCTGCATCGAGGATGACCTGGTCGAACGCGTGCGCAACGGCACGCTGGCGGCGCAGCGACCGCAGCGCGTCACCTATGGCGTGACCGCCGAGGAGGCGTTCCGCTTCGGCCTGCCCTGCGGCGGCACGATCGAGCTGGTGCTGGAGCCGCTGGCGGAACACTCGCGCATCGGCGAACTGCTGCAGCGCGTGCAGGACGGCCGCCAGACCATCCGCACGCTGGACCTGAAAAGCGGGCGCGTCACGCTCGCCGACGGCGACGGCACCGACGTGCTGGCGGTGGATGACGAACGGCTGGTCTCGGTGCACGGGCCGCGCTGGCGGCTGCTGATCATCGGCGCCGGGCAACTGACGCACTTCGTCGCGCAGATGGCGCTTGCGCTCGATTATCAGGTCACCATCTGCGATCCGCGCCAGGAGTACGCCGACGGCTGGCTGGTGCCGGGCACCACGCTCGTGCGCACGATGCCCGATGACACGGTGCTGGAGTTCCGTCCCGACGCCAACACCGCCGTCATCGCGCTCACGCACGACCCGAAGCTCGACGACCTGGCGCTGATCGAGGCGCTCAAATCGCCGGCGTTCTACGTTGGCGCGATCGGCTCGCAGAAGAACCAGGCCAAGCGGCGCGAACGGCTGCTGGAGTTCGGCGTCACCGAGGCGCAGTTGGCGCGGCTGCACGGACCCATCGGGATCAAAAACGGCGCCCGCACGCCGGCTGAGATCGCCGTCTCGATCCTGGCGGAGATGACCGCCGTCAAGTACGGCTACCGCATCCCGCCGCCGGTGCCGGTGCGCAGCGCAGGCGCCGTCGAGGCCGGCTGCGCGGCGTGACGCGCCACGCTTAGGTATTCGATACCTTGATGGCCGGGATCTTCAGCGACAGGTCCTTGGCCTTCTCGGCGATCTTCACCGCCACGCGGCGCGCGATCGTCTTGTAGGCGCGCGCGATCTCGCCGTCGGGCTCGGCCACCACGGTCGGCCGACCGGCGTCGGTCTGCTCGCGGATGCGGATGTCCAGCGGCAGCGCGCCGAGCACCTCCACCCCGTACTGCTCGGCCATGCGGCGCGCGCCACCTTCGCCAAAGATGTGTTCGGCGTGGCCGCATTTCGAGCACACGTGCACGGCCATGTTCTCGACGATGCCCAGGATGGGCACGCTGACTTTCTCGAACATCTTCAGGCCCTTGCGGGCGTCGATCAGCGCGATATCTTGCGGTGTGGTGACAATGACGGCGCCCGTCACCGGCACCTGCTGCGCGAGCGTCAACTGGATGTCGCCGGTGCCCGGCGGCATGTCGACGATCAGGTAATCCAGATCCTTCCAGTTGGTCTGCGCCAGCAGCTGCTGCAGCGCCTGCGTGACCATCGGACCGCGCCAGACCATCGGCTGGTCTACGTCGATCATGAAGCCGATCGACATGGCCTGCACGCCGTAGTTTTCCAGCGGCTCGAGCAGCCGGCCGTCCAGGCTCTCGGGCTTGCCCGCGATGCCGAGCATGGTCGGCTGGCTCGGCCCGTAGATGTCCGCATCCAGCATGCCCACCCGCGCGCCCTCGGCCGCCAAGGCGAGCGCGAGGTTTACGGCGACCGTGCTCTTGCCCACCCCGCCTTTGCCGGAGGCGACGGCGACGATGTTCTTCACATTCGGCAGCGTCTTTAACCCGCGCTGCACCGCGTGGGCGACGATCTTCACCGTGACGTTGACATCGGCCCGCCGCGCGCCGGCCGCGAGCAGCGCATCGGCCACCTGCCGGCGGATCGACTCGAGCTGGCTGCGGGCCGGGTAGCCGAGCTCGATGTCGAGGCTGACGGCGTCGCCGTCGACCTTGACGTTGCGCGCCGCGCGCGCGGACAGGTAGTCCTTGCCGGTGTTCGGGTCGATCAGCGATTTCAGGACTTCGTTGACGCGTTCCAGCGTGATCATGGCTTGGCATGTGGCTACAGAGGCACGCAGTCTATCGGAGTCGGCCGCGTGCAGGCCGCTGATAGACTCGCCTGGCCGCAGGGTTTTTTTGGTCCGCTTCTTCGATTCCTACCACGCGATGCCCCGCCATTTGTTCGTGACCACGGCGCTGCCGTATGCCAACGGCCGGCCGCACCTCGGCCACATCATGGAATACATCCAGGCCGACATCTGGGTGCGCTTCCAGCGCATGCGCGGCCACGCGGTGCATTTTGTCTGCGCCGAAGACGCGCACGGTGCGCCAATCATGATCGCCGCCGAAAAGGCCGGCCAATCTCCGCAGCAGTTCATCGCGCAGATGCGCGCGGCGCGCCAGCCATACCTGGACGGCTTCCACCTCAGTTTCGATCACTGGCATTCAACTGACTCGCCGGAGAACGTCGAGCTGTCGCAGGCCATCTACCGCGCCCTGAAGCAGGTCGGCTTGATCGAGGCGCGGGAGATCGAGCAGTTCTACGACCCGGCCAAAGGCATGTTCTTGCCGGACCGCTACATCAAGGGCCAATGCCCACGCTGCGGCGCGCCGGACCAGTACGGTGACAACTGCGAGGCGTGCGGCGCCACCTATGCGCCCACGGAGCTCAAAAATCCGCATTCGGCACTTACGGGGGCACAGCCCGAGCTGCGCCGCTCCGAGCATTTCTTCTTCCGCTTATCGGACCCGCGCTGCGTGGCGTTCCTGCGCCGATGGACGGCGGAAAAGAACCGGTATGGCGAGCCGCGCCTGCAGCCGGAGGTATATGCCAAGGTGCAGGAATGGCTGGGCGAAGGCGGCAAGGGGCTGGCCGACTGGGACATCTCGCGCGATGCGCCGTACTTCGGCATCCCGATCCCCGATGCGCCGGGCAAGTTCTTCTACGTCTGGCTGGACGCGCCGATCGGCTATCTGGCCGCGCTGAAGGCGTACTTCGATTCCGGCAAGGCGGCCGCCGCGGGCGAGCCGCGCTCCTTCGAGGAATTCATCGCCGCCCCGGAGGTCGAGCAGATCCACTTCATCGGCAAGGACATCGTGTACTTCCACACGCTGTTCTGGCCGGC